>JAGBSS010000164.1 GCA_017631725.1 Clostridia bacterium
AATATAAAAGGGAGGTAATAAAAATGGCAAGATATGTAGCAATTGTGTGGTTTAAAAATGGTACAAAACGAGAATCGGGAAGTACTGATAATAGAGCATATGCGGAAAAAATGGGCGCTCAAATGTATGAACAAGCAATGAGAACTGCTGTTAGTGATATTTTTAAGCCAACGAGATATGAAGTTGTTGAAAAAAAATAATGACAGCTTTTTTGTAAGTGAAAGACAAAAAAACACTCATCTTTTTGATGGGTGTTTTTGTTTTTGGGGTTGTGCTTTGGCATAACTCTCGAACTGAAAGTTCGCTACGTTCTTACGTGCTCAAACAGACGGGCAAAGTGTTGGCGCAAAGTCGCCAACGCCCTATCAGGTAAATTTTAGCAAACTTTATGGATTTACTAACCTTTGCAAAAGACGTTTTCTTAAACGTTATAATAGAACAAGGGAAAATATCTTGTTCCGTTTCGACAAATTCAGTAAAAATAGACGTAGTTAACAAATAGATTAATTTTAATAAAAAAGCATCAACTTTTCGGTTGGTGCTTTTATGCTTGCAAATAACCTTAAGTTTCACACATAAAAGGACTATATTTTGCAAATTATTGTATATTATTCTATTTTTCATTTATATAATAAGTTTTGTTTAATCTATTGACTTTAGACTATATAACTTGTATAATAAAAGCAATGAGGAGTAGTTGGCGGGCAACCGTAACTAAATCGCTAGCACAAACCTTTTAGGTTTCGGTTTAGTTTTAAACAGCAAGATCATGCTATTTTAGTGTGGTCTTTTTTATTTAACTAATACTAATTTAAATAAAAATAAAGGAGCAAAATGACAGAACATTCAAAAAACATTCAAGACGTTATCTCTTATTTTGAAACGGATGAAGTTAACGGGCTAACTTTAGAACAAGTTAGTGTAAAAGCACAAAAGTACGGCCCTAACAAACTTAAAGAAAGAAAGAAAAAAAGTCCGTTCGTTAAGTTTTTAGAGCAGTTTAAAGACGTTATGATTATAATTCTTTTAATTGCCGCCGCCGTTTCTCTTGGCGTTGCCATTTACGACGGACTATCACACGGATTTAACACTATTGAACTTATAGAGCCATTTTTAATTCTTGCCATTGTCTTAATAAACGCAATAATGGGCGTTGTTCAGGAAAGCAAAGCGGAAAAGGCGTTAGATGCCCTTAAAAACATGTCTGCCCCGCACGCAAGGGTTATTCGTGGCGGAGTGGAAAAAATTATAATGTCTTCTGAACTTGTTCCGGGCGATATAATAAAACTTGAAGCAGGCGATTTTGTCCCCGCCGATGCAAGGCTGATTAAAAGCGTAAACCTTAAGTCAGAAGAATCGGCTTTAACGGGAGAATCTGTTCCATCAGAAAAAGATGCCAATGCCATTGTAAAGGAAAAAGCACCAATTGGCGATAGAACAAATATGGTATTTTCCGGTTGCTCTATAACATACGGAACGGCCATTGCCGTTGTCACCGCCACGGGTATGAATACCGAAATGGGCAAAATTGCAAATATTTTAGCAGGCGAACAGGAAACTAAAACTCCCCTTCAACAAAAACTTGCTAAACTTGGCAAAACGCTTGGTATTATAGTTTTAGGCATTTGCCTTGTTATGCTTGTAGTTCAAATTATCAGAGATGGAACGGGCTTTAACAATATTATTGGCTCTTTTATGTCGGCAATATCTTTAGCCGTATCGGCAATTCCAGAAGGCTTGCCCGCAGTTGTCACTATAGTTTTATCTATCGGCGTGCAATGTATGGTTAGAAAAAACGCAATAATAAAAAGACTTCCTGCAGTTGAAACGCTTGGAAGTGCTTCGGTAATATGTTCTGATAAAACGGGAACTTTAACACAAAACAGAATGACGCTTGTTAAAACTTATATAGATGGCGGTGAAATTATAGATTTTAACGGCAATGCAAACGAACAAACCTACAAAATGCTTTGCTTTGGTAGCCTTTGTTGCGATGGCAAGGTAGTTTTTGAAAACGGCATAGAAAAACACATTGGCGACCCAACTGAAACGGCTATTGTTTTAGCAGCACACAAAGTTGGTGGAATTCAAGACCAACTTAACCTAAATAGCCCAAGAGTTGCCGAACTCCCCTTTGATTCTGATAGAAAACTTATGACAACCGTAAATTTAATAAACGGAAAGCCTGTAGCAATAGTAAAAGGCGCATTTGACGTTATTGCTAAAAGAACGGTTAAAGGGGAAGTTGAAAAGGCTAAAATTGCCTGCGATGAAATGAGCAAAAACGCACTTCGTGTTCTTGCTATAGCGTATAAAGAATTAAACGAAATTCCTTCTACCCCAACCTTTGAAGAACTTGAAAACGGGCTTACCTTTATGGGATTAGTTGGCATGATAGACCCACCAAGACCAGAGTGCAAGAAAGCAGTTGAAGTATGCAAAATGGCAGGAATAAAGCCTGTTATGATAACGGGCGACCACATAGTCACTGCAACGGCTATTGCAAAAGAACTTGGCATTTACGTAGAAGGCGACAAGGCAATAACAGGCGAAATGTTAGATGAAATGAGCGACGAAGAATTAGATAGAGAAGTTAGAAACATCTCCGTCTACGCAAGAGTCTCACCTGAGAACAAAATAAGAATAGTAAAAGCATGGCAGAAAAAAGGTGAAGTCGTTTCTATGACGGGCGATGGTGTAAACGATGCACCTGCCCTAAAAGCCGCCGATATTGGTTGCGCAATGGGCATTACGGGAACGGACGTTGCAAAAGGTGCTGCAGATATGACTCTTACCGATGATAACTTTGCTACCATTGTAGATGCCGTAAAAGAAGGTAGAGGCATTTTTGAAAACATTAGAAAAGTTGTTGGGTTTTTACTTTCAACTAACCTTGCAGAGGTTTTAGTTGTGTTTATATCCACTATACTTTTAGGATCTATTGCAGGCCTTGGCAATCCATTTATTCCAATACAACTACTTTGGATAAATTTAGTTACCGATTCTCTCCCCGCCATTGCCCTTGGTATGGAAGCAGTTGAAAAAGACGTTATGAACCATAAACCAAAGCCTAAAAACGAAAGTTTGTTTGCTAATGGTCTTGGCTCTAAAATTGCACTTAACGGCATTTTATTAACCATTACAACCCTTTCTGCATACCTTTTAGGTGCTTACGTAATGAAAGATGCTTTTGGTTTAAATCACACCGCTGGTAGCACTATGGCGTTTATGGTTTTAGCAGTTAGCCAACTTGTTCAAGCAATAAATATGAGAAGTTCTCACTCGGTATTTAAAGTTGGATTGTTTTCTAATAAAACTATAAACATTTCCCTTTTAGTTTGCCTTTCATTAACGGCATTTGTCTTATTTGTACCAGGCGTGGTTAGTGTATTTGGTATGACAACCTTAAATTGGTATATGTATTTAATAGGTCTTGGCTTATCAATTTTACCCCTTTTAATTGTAGAAATTGCAAAGGCCGTTGGGTTTATTAAATCACATAAAACAAACAAAAAATAACCAAACTTAAAGGAACTATCTTTTTGATAGTTCTTTTTTAATAAAATTATTTGAAACGGCTTTACTAAAAAATTTTTATGTTGTATAATATAGAAAATTAACATAAATCATATAATTTTTAAGGAGTAAATAAATATGAAATTAATTATCAATCCAAATTACGATGGAATGTGCGAATGGGCAGCAAACCATATTGCAGATGCTATTAATAACCACAAAGAAAATCGTCCTTTCGTTTTAGGTCTTCCAACCGGCTCTTCTCCACTTGGCGTTTACAAAAGGCTTATTGAAATGAACAAAGCAGGAAAAGTAACCTTTAAAAACGTTGTCACTTTTAATATGGACGAATACGTTGGCTTACCAAAAGACCACGACCAAAGTTATTGGTATTTTATGCACGATAATTTCTTTAACCATATTGATATTCCAAGAGAAAACATTAACATTTTAGATGGTATGGCACAGGATTTAGAAGCAGAATGTGCAAAATATGAAGAAAAAATTGCATCTTACGGCGGAATAGATTTATTTATGGGCGGTAGCGGTGTAGACGGGCACATTGCCTTTAACGAACCATTTACTTCTCTTACTTCCAGAACGGGTGTAAGGGCTTTAACAGAAGACACCATTATCGTTAACTCTCGTTTCTTTGGGTACGACGTTAATAAAGTTCCAAAAACTGCTCTTTCCGTTGGCGTTGGTACAGTTTGCGATTCTAAACAAGTTATGCTTTTAATTAGTGGCCACAACAAGGCACGTGCTCTTCGCCATTGTGTAGAAGGCGGTGTAGACCACGCTTGGACCATTAGTGCATTACAATTACACAAAGATGGCGTTATCGTTTGCGATGAGGCTGCTTGTGGCGAATTGAAAGTAGACACCTATAAATACTTTAAAGAAATTTGCAAAAACGAAAAATAAGTTTTAATTAACCTTTTAAAGCACTAACCACACGGTTGGTGCTTTAATTTTTATAAAAATTAATATTTTGCCCTATTTTTTAAAAAAAACTATTGACTCTCCCCCAAGGGGAGATATTATAATAACTATTGTAATAGCAAGGGGAAAATTATGCTTAAAATTGGTCAATTTTCTAAATATGCAAAAACTACCATAAAAACGTTAAGGCACTACGATAAAATAGGGCTTTTAAAGCCTGCAATGATAGATGCCGATTCTCGCTATCGCTATTACTCTATAGACCAATTAGAAACCATACGCCTTATTTCAACCTATAAAAAGGCGGGAATACCAAACGATATAATTTTTAAAATTATTCACCTTGGAGAAAATGAAACGGAACTTTTAAATGCACAAAAACAAGTGCTTTTTAAAAGAGCTAAAGAAATTGAAAAGGCTTTGGCACAAATAGATGGGTTAATTGATAAAAAGCCATCGCAAAACTATTCGGCAGAGATTAAAAGGGTGGAAAAAAGGCTTGTTTACTGTTGCCGTGGATATATTGCAAGCACGGAAAACATACACGACTTTGTAAAAACTTGCACGCAAGAACTTTTTAAAACCAACCCCGATGTTAAGTTTTCAGAGCCAGATTATTGTTGTGTAATTTACCCTGACGACTGCTATAGAGAATCTAACGTTTTTATTGAATACGCACAGTCGGTTGACCGTGTTGGGGTAGATACCGAAGTTTTAAAGTTTAAGGAAATTAAACCAATTACTGCCATAAGCGTTTTACACCACGGCAGTTACGATACCTTGCAAGATGCATATCTTTACGCAATTAATTGGGCAAGCGAAAACGGATACGAATTAGAAGGCGAGCCAAGGGAAAGATATATAAACGGCAAGTGGAACGTTAAAAAAGAACAAGATTGGCTTACAGAATTACAGTTCCCTATTAAGGAGAAAAACAAATGATAATTTATTACGTACTTTTAGCCGTTTCTATTATTTTAATAGTTTTAAAAAGTTCGCTTTACAATGCCTTTGCGAAAAAGACTTTACCAACCTTAAAAGATATTTTTGCATTTAATTCTATTAGTTATTTTATTGCGGCGTTTATTGGATTTATTGTATTCTTACTTTCCGTTAAAACCATTTCCTTGCCAACAATTTTGTGTGCTATAGGTTATGCCGTTATAGTGTTTTCATTACAAACC
>JAGBSS010000165.1 GCA_017631725.1 Clostridia bacterium
AAAACGCCTTTTATTTTACACCATAAATTTTTCTTCTATGCTCTCTCTAACAGCATTTTATCGGCAACAAGAGCAATAAATTCTCCGTTTGTTGGCTTTTCTGCACCAACGTATGCCCTAACACCTAAAATGGTGTTTATGCTTTCAATTCTGCCCCTGTTCCAAGCAACTTCTATTGCGTGGCGAATAGCACGCTCCACCTTGCTTGCCGTGGTGGAAAACTTTTTGCCAATTTTAGGATATAGTTTTTTTGTTATATTATTAATAATGTCAGGAGTTTCTACAGCCATTTTAACACCTTCTCTTAAAAAAGAATAACCCTTAATGTGCGGTGGAATTCCCACGTTGATAAATATGTTGCTTATTTTTTCTTCTAAACTTATTCCGCCAAACCTTTTTTCTTCTTCTTTAGCCTTTGGCTTAGATAACGTTAAATCTTCCATTCTCTCTTTTAGTAAAGAAAAGTTATAAGGCTTTGCCATAAAATAATTTGCTCCAAGCGACATTACCCTTGAAATAATCTCTTCACTTGAAAATGCCGTTAAAACTACAATTTTTGGAGAAACTACACTCTCTTTTAATTTTTCTATAACTTCTATACCATCAGAACCAGATAGCACTAAATCGGTTATAACAAAATCTGGGTCAAGCCTTTTAATTTCTACCACAGCAAAAGCCCCGTCTGTATTACTACCAACAACTTCGAATTCTTCCGTTTTAGAAAAGTTTTCTTTTAGTTTATCTATACTCTCTTTGGTGTCTTGCACAAGGTATACTGTTTTTTTGCCCATAATAACTCCTTAAATATTTTATATATACATTTTACAACACTTTCTCTCTTAACTCAAGTATTTTTGGGCAAGATTTTGCGAATCGTGTCGAATTTTGGGCAAAATTGCTTTTTGGGTGTAATCTTTTTTAAGAAAACAAAAAACCCAACATGTGTTGGGCTTTTTTTATTTATATTTTGTACAAAATTTAGTTGAAGCTATAATTTGATGCAACTTCGTAGAAATAGTACTTTAAGTTGTTTTCTACGTAATCTCTAACAGATTTATAGGTGTTAAAATCTTTTTCTTTCATAGTATCAAGTTCTGCTTTTAAGCTTTCGAAATCTGCTTTTAATGCATCTTTTTCAGTTTCGGTTAATTTGTCGAATCGATAGAAAGCATACATTTTTTCAGAAATTTCGCCCGCCTTTAAAAGGTTAGCATATTTTGTTGCACTTGTTTCTTCTATTAGTTTAATTTGTTTTGGAGTAAGTTCTGCGTATTCTTCTTTAATATTATCTAATGCTTTTATAGTGAACACGCCTTCTACAATTTCCCACTCTAATTCGCTTTTGCTATTTAATTCGGTAGAAATTGCTTCTAATTTTGCTTCGAAGATATTTGCAACGTCTTCATCTAATAATTTACCCATAAATTCTGAACCACGAATATAAGTGATTTCGTTGCCGTCTTCATCTTCTTCCGTTTTATAATCTGGGTTTGCAATATCTACGTATTTAATATAAGCGCTACCTGTAGAAGAGTTGTCGCAATAGAAAATTTTGCCGTTTATAATTTCTGGTTTATACCAACTGTTTGCAAATGTGCTTTCGGAGATAATTTCTTCTACTCTGTCTTCTTCTTCGCCAACAATGGAAATTCTTGAAAGTTTTCCATCTGCATTAGAATAGTAAATATAATTGCCTTCTACTAATACAATTGCGTTTGCTGCTTCTGCATAAGCTAAGGTCACGTCGAACGCGGTTGGTTTTGTTAAAGAAATTTTCTTAAAGTAGCCTTCTGCTAAATAATAAACTTCATTTAAACCTTTAACAATTGCAGTGGTAGAAAGAACGTCTGCACGGGTAATTTCTACAGAATTTGATTTTGCATCGTTTAATAATTTGTCATAAGCAATAGCAAAAGTTTTAGATTGACTTGTTGCATTGTCTGTTTCAGTATAGAAAAGATATTCGCCTTTAACGTTAGAGAAAGCATATTTTTTAAGCATACTTGCACTTACGTTACCATTTAAAATTAAAGAGCCGTAAAGATTGCTACCCTCTGCCGTTTCACCATCGCCAACTTTATAAGCATATACTTTATTGTATAGTGCTTCTGGTCTTGTATAACCACTTAAATTTTCGTTCTTTTCGTTATATTCATCTAAATAAGTAGTGGTTGCGTAAACTAAAATTATACCGTTTTCGTTTGGTTCTAAAAATTTAACTGCACCACTTGTTAAGGTTTCACCGTTTACCTTTGGATCGTTTTTAGCAATGGTTATTGTCTTTTTAGTGGTTGCGTTATATGCGTAAATTGCTGATTCTGTAGAATCGTGATAAACTATATAAACGTCATTACCAGATTTAGCAATTCTATATTCGGTGCTAATAGAGGGAGCAATGAAAAGCTCTTCCGTTTTGCCACTTGCATCTAACTTTGTTCTCATAAAAGCAAGTTCGGTGTTAGCAACTTCACCACTTGAAGTTTTGTGTGTAGAAGGAGTACCGTAGTAAACGTAGCCATCATCTATAAACATGCCGGAGTTATAATCTGATGCAGCAAAAAGTTTTGGAACAACTATTTCAGACGTTGTTAAATCGTTTTTATCTGCAACCATTAAAGAACCTTTAACAGGTGCACCAAAATCGTTTTTATTAGTGCTTGTTGCAATGCCGTTTATAAAATAAACGTATTTTTCCGTTTCGGTTATAAAGCCTTGTTGAACGGATTCTACAACCGCACCGCCATCTTTAAGCGTGTTTTTACTACCACTCCAACTAGAGCCACCGCAAGCAGTAAACGCACCAAGCATTATTACCGCGGAAATTAAACACGTTAAAATTTTTACTAATTTTCTTTTCATATAAACCTCAAGCAAGTAAACTTTTTTAAATTTACAGAATATATTATAATTATAACAATTATAAACATTATATACCATATAAAGGATTTTTGCAATAATTTTTTGACTTTTTAGCAACTGCATATAGGAGATTTTTGTGGATACTTCCAATATTTTTAAGTTATTAACATCTTTTTACAACGTTTTTAACAAAGGTAATAAAAAAGAAGAAGAATATACAGAAGTTAAAAATAGTAGCTCAAGCAAAAAAAACACCAACGAAAAAAGCGTTTATGCTCCAATCAATAGCGAAATGATTAAAACCATGCGTAATCACGATGAATTTTTACGCCGTGTAAAATTAAAAGAGCAAACTATTAAAACCCCCTAAATAAATGGAAAATTAAAAACCCAAGCACTTTATTTTCGTGCTGGGTTTTTTTGTTGTTTTTTGTCGATTAAAAAACTCGTTTGCGATATGCCCTTTTAAGCGACAATCTATTCTATTCCCCTAAAATGGTAACTTGAACACCATGTTTTCTTGCCCTTATGGTATCAAAGTCTATAAAATATATATTTGCAAATTCGCCTAAATCCATTTGCCCATCTATTAAGGTAATGTTTTCGCTTCTTCCTATTAATGCAGAACGTAGGTGCGCATCGGTGTTGTGACAACCCC
>JAGBSS010000166.1 GCA_017631725.1 Clostridia bacterium
AGTGCATAAGCCACAATTTATACAATTTTGATTAATTTCAGGGTATAAAAACCCTTCTTTATCAAAACGCATAGAAATTGCGTTTTTAGGGCAAACGCTATAGCAGACAGAACAGCCGTTACAGTATTTTTTAGCAACTAATTGCATTTTTGGCTCCTTTATCGCAGTTTAAAGCAACGTTTAGATATTCTTTGGCAATATTTACTGCGTTGTCAATAATAGGGGTAACGGCAGAATAATCTATATTTAAAATTTTAGAGTTGGGTAAATATAGATAGTTTCTATCTTCTAACCCTGTTAATTTTAATATAGTGGTTATCCTTGAAGTTGTAGATTTCTTCGTATGGAAAGAAACAAATGGTTTTTCTAACTTAATTGATAATGCGTGCCCGTGAAAAGAATCTGTACAAACGAGTTCTGCATTTAAAATTAGTTTTATAAAATCTAACGGATTAGCGTAAAAATATTTGGTTCTTATATCGTTAACGCTAACAATTTTAAGACCATTTTCTTTAGCATAGTTTTTAACCCACTTTCTGTAAGCACGTTTTCCCGTTAAAAAGTAGCAGAAAATGTATTTTTCTTTAGGTGCGATATCAATATCTTTAGTGTAGTTTTCCCAATCTTTTTTTCCAATCATAAGGGTAGGGTCAACTAAAGTAGGGCAACTTCTTCCCGTAAATGCCTTAACAAGTTCTGCACCAGCAGTTTCCCTTGTAGAAATGAAAGACATTTCGTTTAAGCCCTTAACGTATTTTTTGTAATATTTTTTGGGAATTTCTGAAACGCCAAAACTTGTTGCATAGGAAACACGCTTTTCCTTTTCAACAAACCCTGCAAATACTTTATTAAAATTTACAACGTAACTTGGATTCCAAACTTGGTCTGACCCAATAACGGCTAAATCTAAAGGAGTTTCACCATTAGTGCCAAACATTTTTTCAAGAGTTTTTAAATTGAACTTATCTATCTCTTGCGTTTTTGGTAAATAATCTTTTGTAAATTTTTTAAAGGAGTTAATTCGTTTAGAAACTTTGTTAAAAAAAGGTAGCCAACCAAATGCCTTAAAAAATGGGTAAACACCCATTATAAAGCGAGATGGGGAGAACACTAAAGATTCAACTTCATGCCCAAAACCTTTCAAAACTTCTTGTGTGGCAAAGTTTTGTAAACGATTCCCATAATTTAAATAATTAAATTGTGTAAGTAATCCGATTTTCATAATTAATTTTCCGTAAACAGTCTAAAATAAAGTTTACCATAAATATAAGATAAAATCAAGGAGTAAAACAAAATTTACTTTGGTTTAACTGTAAAAAGTTAGGCCTAACTTGTTGCTAAAACTAAATTTAAATGCTAAAATAATATAAATTGAATTTTTAGGAGATATTATGCAAGTTTTAGTAACGGGTGGTGCAGGTTTTATAGGCTCTCACACTTTAGTAGAATTAATAAATAACGGGTATGAAGTTGTGGTAATTGACAACTTAAGCAACTCTTCAATGGAATCTGTTAATAGGGTGGAAAAAATAACAAACACCAAAATTCCGTTCGTGTTAGGCGACGTTAACGATGAAAATATTTTAAAAGAAATTTTTTCTAAATACGACATAGGTTTTGTAATACATTTTGCAGGTCTTAAAGCTGTTGGTGAAAGTGTTAGTATGCCACTTGAATATTATTCTAATAATATTGGTTCTACTTTAACGTTGCTTAAGGTAATGAGAGAATTTAACGTTAAAAACATAGTATTCTCTTCTTCTGCAACGGTGTATGGAGACCCAGAAAAGTTGCCTTTAACAGAAGATTGTTCTCTTAAAACCACCAACCCATATGGTTCTACAAAACTTATGCAAGAATATATTTTGCAAGACCTTTATGTGTCTGATAAAGATTGGAACATTACCATTTTAAGATATTTTAACCCAATTGGTGCACACGAAAGCGGTTTAATTGGTGGAGATCCAAAAGGTATTCCAAATAACTTAATGCCATACGTTGCTCAAGTTGCAAGTGGAAAATTAGAAAAGGTAAGGGTTTTTGGTAACGATTATCCTACAATAGACGGCACCGGTGTTAGAGATTATATTCACGTTGTAGATTTAGCAAGGGGTCACGTTTTATCTATTAAAAACACTTTAGGAAAGGGTGTTCACGTTTACAATTTAGGAACGGGCAATGGTTACAGCGTTTTACAAATGATAGAAAACTTTGCAAAAGTTTCTGGCAAAGAAGTTCCTTATATAATTACCGAACGTAGGCCGGGGGATATTGCAGAGTGTTATGCTTGCCCAGATAAAGCGGAAAAGGAAATTGGCTTTAAAGCGGAATTCGGCTTATACGAAATGTGTAAGCATCAATGGAATTGGCAAAAAAACAATCCTAACGGGTACAATAAATAAAACTAAAAATTTAACAAAAAATTTTTTAAAACCTTGACATTGGTTTTTTCTGGGTGTATAATGCAGAAAAAGGAGAAAAAATGCAACGTTTTGCTTATTACTTTTACTTTAATAACAAAGCTTTGATATTGCGTTAGTAATTACTATACGTTTCCTTTTGTTTTGAAATTGAAGCCTTGTAGTGATTGCTACAAGGCTTTTTTTATAGGTGTATTATGATAATAGTTGTAAAAAAAGAGTGTGAGCAACAAGAATTACAAAATTTAATAAATTGGGTTAAAGATTTAGGCTTAAACGTTCACGTAAGCACGGGCGAAAACGCAACCGTTTTAGGGCTTATTGGAGACACGAGTAAAGTAGACGTAGATTTACTTTCATCTTTAGACGTTGTAGAGCAAGTAAACAGGGTGCAAGAGCCATATAAAAATGCTAACCGTAAATTCCACCCAGAAGATACCATCGTGTCAGTAGAAGGCAATAAAATTGGTGGAAAATATTTCCAAGTTATTGCAGGGCCTTGTTCGGTTGAATCAGAAGCGCAAATTATAGAAGTTGCAAAAGCAGTAAAACAGGCAGGTGCAACAATTCTTCGTGGGGGTGCGTTTAAGCCAAGAACATCTCCTTATGCTTTCCAAGGCTTGAAAGATACGGGCATAGAACTTTTGCTTAAAGCAAAAAAGGAAACGGGGCTACCAATTGTCACCGAACTTTTAAGTTTGCATCATTTAGACCTTTTTAAAGACGTAGACGTTATTCAAGTTGG
>JAGBSS010000167.1 GCA_017631725.1 Clostridia bacterium
ACTTTGGCACGAATACGTAGAGTGCTACCTATATTGGTCGTGCTATAAAACTGAAACTCACCCGTATGTTAAAAAACTATGGGAAGAAAATTTAGAAATAGAAATTTCTCATTTGCATAAAGCTAAAGAAATGTTAGAAAAATATAAAAAGATAGACTATCAACAAGTTATTCCTGACGGAAAATTCCCAGAACCCATTTGTCTGCACGAAAATATCGACTACGTAAGGGACGTTTTAAAAAACACCGTTCAATTTACCGGACTTTTAGAAGAATACGTTAACGTTAACGAACTGCCTAAAGATGCAAACTTCTTTGAGTATCAAAAAATAATCAACCCAAGAGTTGATATCGTTCCATCTCACGTTGTAATAGAAACACATATAGACGGATACGGAAAAGATTACCGATTTGAAGTTGCATCTAACCCAATAAAAGAATTGCGTTCTAGAACTGAAGACAACACGTCGGTAGGCAGAAAACCTAACGTTGCGGGGAGCACGGATTTTTTCTGTAACAACTAAAATAAGCAAAAATAAAAAGCACCAATTGGTGCTTTTTTAAATTTTAGATTAATTTAACCCAATAAAAAATCAGTTACTAACATTAGCGAAAAGCCAATTAAAAGTGCATAAGTCGCACCCTTTTGTGCGCCGTGGGCGTGTGTTTCAGGTATCATATCGTGGCTGATAACGTAAAGCATTGTTCCACCTGCAAACGCAAGGGCAAAAGGCAAAATTGCAGAAGAAATTTTTACTGCAAAATAGCCTATTAACGTTCCAATAACTTCTATAATTCCGGTAATTAATGCTATAACAAACGTTCTTTTTTTGCTAACCCCCGCTGCAAGCATTGGCCCAATTATAACAATACCTTCTGGAATATTTTGAAGGGCAATTCCCCCTGCAATAATAAGTGCGTGAGTGGTGTTTCCCGTTCCAAAACCAACACCTGCGGCTAAACCTTCTGGAAAGTTATGTATTGCTATTGCCATAACAAATAAAAACACTTTAGATAGCCTTTTGCTATCATTATCTTGTGCGCCCAAAAGTTTATGTGCGTGCGGAACTATTTTATCTATTAAATTTAAAACTAAAGCGCCTGCAAAAATGCCACCAACGGCATACAAAATGCCATATTTCCCGCCATAGCCTATACTTGGCAAAATTAAGCCAATAACGGCAGCGGCAAGCATTACGCCTGCGGCAAATGCCAAAACTATATCAGAAAATTTATGCGTGAGTTTTTTAAACAAAAACCCAATTATTGCACCGATAACGGTTGCACCGCCAACGCCAAGCGAAGTAAGTAAAACGGTTTTCATATGTACTCCTATTTTATAATATTATAGCACCGCAAAATTTGTCTGTCAATAAACAAAACTCCACCAAAATTTTGGTGGAGTTTTCTTAATTTTTAATGTTTATGCCGGAACTATTATCTCAACGTTAATATAGTAATATGGAGTATAACTATTGCAAACGAAATTGTAGTTTTTAGCATCTTCCCCAAATATTCCCTGTCCAGAGAGCGCATCTTTTGCAAGTGCTAAATAAATGCCTTTTGATGCAGGATATTTCCAATAAAGGTCGTAAGTGCCTGCTTTTGGTGTTTCGCCAACAATTAAAACACCTGCTTTAACGTCATCACCTTTTGAAACTATTCCTTGTTCTTCTAAATCTATCGTGTAAAGGGTTTTACCTTCTTCTAACGTAATTTTTATAACGCCGTCCATAGAGATAATATTTCGAGGTCTAATTTCAATTGAGCCTTTAAACACGTAGTTAGGATTACCCCAATAACTTTCTACTGTTAACGTGCCTTCTTCTATTGAATAAACACCAACGTCTTTACTTGCAAAGGTCGCAGTACAAGTAATATTTCCATCTCCCTTTAATATGCTAGGATAATGATAATTACTTGGTGCAATTAATTGTGAATTATCCCCCGAATAAGAAACGTACGTAACGTTTGGATTTAAATTTACAACTATAGGACTAATTTCAAAATCGAAATACGTCACGTAGGCTTTATTTTCAATTGTTTCATTAACTTCTATTTTACAAGTATATACACCGGCATCTTCTACCCTTGTAGAAGAATATTCGGTGTCTAACGCATCTTTTGCTTTATAATAAGTTCTTACCGTTGTTCCTTCTTGTAAACCTAAACTTTCTGCAGTAATTGCAGGCACGTAAAATGCATCGTATGTCTTGTTGTGTTTAGCAACGACTTCTATATTAGATAAATCTAAAACAAGTTCTTGCTTTTGCACCTCAAAGGTTTCCGTGCCTTTTGCCCCACACTCGCAAGAATAAAAATATACTGCGTTAGTAGAATTTGTTGCAGATTGACTTAAATAACTTTCGCTTTCCACTTTTAAAGAAAAATTATGAGCAGTTTCATCTGCAATTTTTGTACATTTTTCATCTAAACAGGCGTGGTAGTGGGTTAATTCCCCTGCTGTCCACTCTTCACTAAACTCACACTTGTGTCCACAACCTGCCAAGGTTATGGTCGCAATTAAAGTTAAGACCAAGCAAGAAACTATCGTTAAAAACTTTTTCATTTCTTTTACTCCCATTTTTTATAAAAATTATTTTAATTATGTTTTGAATACTTAATAAAAATGTAAAACTTTTACTATAATAATTTAAAAATATTTTCTTATGTTAAATTTATCTTTTACGATAAAAAATTTATCTATAAGTTTTGTAAAAAGCCCAATTAAAAGTCCGTTTAAAATTGCACAAACAAGTGTTCCGAAATACACGCCCTTAAACTGCCAAAGTCCGAAAAACGCAAAGGAAAGAACAACGCTTACAATTAAACTTACTATATCATAACCCGTTTTAAACTTGCTTGTATTTAAATTAAACTTTTTAGAAACTTCTTTTACAAAAAGGTCGTAAGATTCGGGCGGGAAATACGTTTTAAACATAAACGCAACACCAAGCGAAACAATTGGCATACCAAGTGCAAAACAAACTATTCTTGTTGCTAAAATATTTGGAATAAAAGATAAAAGATATATAAATCCATCTAAAGTAAAGCCAATTATAACACCTGTTAAAAAGGAAAATAAGTAAGTTATTTTTGCCTTTCTTAAAATTATAATCATTATCACTAAAATAACGGCTTGAAGCATATACCCCGTCATACCAAGGGTTAAAAAGGGCAAAAATTGCGAAAGTTTTGCGTGCAGTATAAATGCCGGAGCAACAACCATACTCATACCAAAGTTTGCCTTGCTCATTAAAGCCGTGCCAAGTGCAATGCAAATAATTCCAAATATATAACAAATTTCCGAATAAAAAGTTTTTTTCATAAGTTAAACCAAAAGTATTATAACACAACTTTTAAACTAAAATCAAGATAAAAATTAGCAAATTATTATTAGATAAATTTAACTCATTTGTAGTTGAAATTTTTGCTTGTGTAAGTTATAATTTTATTTAATAATGACTAAATTTCTACACTTTGTGATAAAATTATTTTATAAATTGTGAAAACATTATGTTAACGGAAAATGGGTTGTAAATTTACCCGCAAGTGGCTTTGCACTTATAAAACTTAACTAAAATTAGGCTACCAAATTTGGTAGCCTTTTATTTTAACAAAAGTTAGTTAACATTATAAGCAAACTTTTCGTATTATAGTAAATAGTAATAAAAAGGAGTTTAATATGTTTAACTTTAGTAATTTTAGTTCGGAAAACGCCACCCCTGTTAGCAATTACGACACACTTCAAAAGGCTCGCCAAGACCTTGTTGGGGAAATGCAAGCCATTATAGAATACGACGCACACATACATAACAGCACGGACAGATTAGCACGCCAAACTTGGCAAGATATTAAAAATGAAGAGTTAGTTCATTTTGGCGAACTACTTGCCCTTATTAACTATTTAGATCCAGAACAAAACCAATTTGTTCAAAAGGGGTTTACAGAATTTTACGAACGACAAAAATAAAAACAAAAAGGCAACTTAACGTTGCCTTTTTTAATGCTAAAGTTTTGTTTTTATTTGCTTTCTTTTTTTGCGTTGCGTTTTTTAATTATATAGTTTATAAGCACAATTAAATAGTGAACGACAAGCCCAACGGCTATTGCTTTTACAAGGTCAAACACAACCGTTAACACAAAGGTTAGTATAAGCACCAAAATGTCGTTCCATTTTTTGGTTTTTATAATTGCAACAAACTCTCTCCATCCACACATATTATATGCAACCACAAACAAAATTGCGGCAATTATTGGCATTGGAATATACCCTGCAAGTGGCATTAACACAACTAAAACCAAAAGAAGAATAAGTGCGTGCACCATGCCAGAAAGTGGTGATTTACCGCCGTTTTTAACGTTTGCCGCCGTTCTTGCAATTGCGCCTGTTGCAGGTATTCCGCCAAAAAATCCAACTAAAATATTACCCGTGCCAAGTGCAATAAGTTCTGTGTTAGAATTATGCTTGTCCCCTATCATTTTATCTGATACCACGCAAGAAAGTAGCGATTCTATCCCCGCAAGCAATGCAATGGTAAACGCACTTGGTAAAAGTTTTAAAATTCTCTCCCCTGTAATTACGGGAACACTAAAAGTGGGCAATCCAGAAGAAATTGTGTATAAAGAACCTACTGTGCTTACGTTTATAATTGGTATAAGGCATATTAAAGAGCCTATTAAAACGGCAATTAAAGAGCCGGGGATTTTCTTTACAAACTTTGCAAAAATTATAAGTATTGCAACGCCAAGTATTCCAACTAAAAAGGACCAAAAGTTAAAGGTGGAAATATGCTTAATTACAAGTGAAAGTTTTTCTAAAGTTTCTATAGCAACCGTGCCAGATGGATAGGTTAACCCAAAAAAATCTTTAAGTTGACCAACGGCTAACGTGACTGCTATGCCTGCGGTAAAACCTACCGTTATTGCATGTGGAATATACTTTATAAGCGAACCAACACGGCAAATACCCATTATAATTAACAAAATTCCCGCCATAATGGTTGCTATAAACAATCCGTCTACACCTTGTGTTGCAATTATGCCTGCAACGATAGTTGCAAATGCTGCAGTTGGGCCGGTTATGTTTACCTTGCTACCACCTAAAAGCGACGTTGCAAACCCTGCAATTATAGCGGTAAAAAGCCCCATTTCTGGTGTTGCACCAGATGCAATTGCAAGTGCAATAGAAAGTG
>JAGBSS010000168.1 GCA_017631725.1 Clostridia bacterium
AAAAGGGAATAGTTGAGAAAAAAGATTTCCCATTGCTTTTGCACATAGATGAAATTTTAACCAAAAAGAAAACTGTTAACATACCTTGGGAAGAATTTACTTATAAAGAAGAAATATAGGAAAAAAATAAAAAAGTCTAACGAATAAAATTCGTTAGACTTTTTTTTGTTAATATTAATTAATCTTCACGTTTTTTTAATATAAGGTAAAGAGATGTCGCAAACACTACAAGAGTGGTAGAAAATACAACGAGTGCAGTTTTAAGTGCTGTGTTTGGTGTGGACTTAAGGTTTGATTTTAAAGTATAGCCACGTATCCAACCCGTTTCCGTTTCAAAGTAAATTTCCGCAACGTCTTTTTCTATTTTTACCAATTTTACAAGAGTGTTTTCTTCTAATGTAATTATGCTGTTTTGCATATCTGCATCTGCAAAAATTTCCGACTGAATAACCTTTTTAAGTTTGTAATTTTCTATAAGAGCATCTTTAGAAAGAATAGGTGTAGTGAAATTTACAGGAATATAACCAAAGGTGTTTTCGTTTAATTTTGCATAATAAAATTCTCTACCTAAAAATTCTAACTTGTGTGTAGCGGTAAAACTATCTCCTGTTTTTAGCCTTGCGTAATCTTTAAGCAAATAACTATCGCTTATGGTTATTACAGGTAAATAATATGCACTAACGTCTGTCGTAACAAAATAGGTGCTCTCATTTATTTGATTTATTCTATTTTGTGTAACGTTTTGCAATATGCTTGTTGGGGCAATATATAAGCCGTTTCCAAGTAATATAGAGTATTCGGTTAAACCAATTGTTGCCCCACCTGATATTTCAACCTTTGTAATAAGGACATAATCTGCTAATTGGCTATTAAACGTGCCTAAATAATCAAACTTGTTTTCGTTTACATTAACAGAGTATAAAACGGAGTTTTCACTTGCCGAGTAAATGGTAAGGTTATTTATATCAGTAGATACGTCTTGAGTTATAAAGTCTGTTGGAACAAGTGTGTCTTGAATACAAGCATTTAAGGCATTGTTGCTAAAATAAACTGCTTCTTTATCTTGGAAAAGATATAAAGTGTTTTTTGTAGAAAAGGAAAGGGCAAAGTCTTTTGCAGTTAAATTAGGGTTAAGTTCTATTGTAAAACTTTGGTCTTTAAAATAAGCCGTAAGTTTATCTTGATAAAGCAAATATACTTTTCCATTTAAGTCAATACTAAATTCAATTGCGCCGTTTTCAACGTTTTGGCTATAAACTTCGGTTTGTTCGTTGAAAAATTTTATAATTTTGTTTTCTTTAGTGTTTAAAATATAAATATTGTTAAAGTTATCGGCGGTAATTTGTGGGAAAGGAGTTCCATCGTAAAAACCTGTAACAGAAAACTCTGTGGTTAAATTTCCACTTTCAGTTATGGTGTAAACCGTGCCGTCACCTTCTGCATTTAAGGCTAAAGATAATAAGTAATATCTTCCGTTAGAATAATAAACGTCTGTTAAATTGTTTCCATTTATTGTTCCAGATGAAATTTCACTAAAATCTTCTATATTTAAAAGTTTATATTCTCCTTGGTCTGCATTTGTAAGCAATATTGTGTTTTTACCAACACTTGCACCTGTGGGAATATAACCATTTAATTCACTTATTAAAAGATTATAAAATTCGCCGTTATAATTTAAGGTCAATTTAAAATCATCTAAAACGGCAAAATTGTTTTCGTAAATACCAACGTCTTTTGCAGATTTACCACTTCTGTTAAAGGCGGTTTTTTCACTTGCAACGGCAAAACTTGTAAACACCAAATATTCGCCGTTTACAGTAAATTCTTGAGCGGCACTAAAAGAGTTTGCAATTTGATTTTCTTCTGCCGTGGTTATTAAAAGGTTTTCCCCTTTAAAAGAAATGCCCGTTGGGTTTATAACGTTGCCAAGATTAAATTTTGAGTGCTTTTCTTGTGTTTTAAGTTCGGTTATCGTGTAAGAGTTTGTTAAATCACACTTAAATATTTTCCCACCACTTATAAAATAAGCAAAATTATCGTTTGCGATAATTTTTGTGGGAGTGCCAGAGTAAATTACAAGTTCTCCATTTTTCTCCACGTCTGTTATGCATAACTTTCCATCTACGTTAACAAAGAACACGTTGCCTGCATTATTTATTGCTACAGGGCTTTTATTTATTGTTGTAAATGCGTTTATTTTTTCTGCTTTTGCTCCGTTTATTGTGTAAATAATGGCAGTAGAATTGTCGCCCGTTATAAGGTAGTTTCCATTATAGTCAAAGGTAGAGCCAATGTTTAGCCCTGTCGTAGCATCTGTTATAGGGGAAAGAGACCAATCTATGGTGGAAAGTTTGTAAATTGAACCACCATTAGATATTAAAAGGCTATCTTCATCTAATTTTCTAATTAACCCAAGGCTATCAAACGTGGCTTTAACTTCTGGCATGCCGTTGTCTTTAGAAACCATAAGGTTTTTACCTTGCTCGTTAATAATAAACAAGTTGCCGTTAGAATATGCATCTTGCGGAGCGGTTGGGGAATACGTTTCTAAAGAGGTTGTAGGCATAAACGGAGAAAGGGCTAAACTTTCATCTGCCCTTGCCGTTAATTTAGGGGCTAACGTAAACCCGAAAACCGATGCTATTAATAAAATTGTAAATAAAATTGTCAACTTAATTTTAACTGTTTTACTCATATTACATATTTTGACATAATATTTTATATTTCTCAACAACAATTTTAAATTATATGACAATTTTTTACACAAAATAAAAAAATTTAATTTTATAGTGGGTGTCGTAATATGACACCCATTTGTCAATTTGTAGATATATTATTTTGCTATGAAGGGCAAAGTGAAATTTGCATTAAACAAAAAAGTATAAAGTTATATTGCTAAATTGGTATTTTTATGCCAAAATTTCTATATTTGTACAAAAAGAATAAATTTTGTACAAAATTCGACATATTGTGTTGACTTGGCAAGAATTTAGAAATTATAATTAGCAAAAAACAAAGGAGTAAGATATGAAAGAACTTTATGCAAAAACAATTTTATATTCGTATTCGGCTCTATCTGCTGTTGCCGAACAGATAGACGAACTTGTCGAGAAAAAAGCGCTGGCATCTATGACGGATTTTTCAAGTGCTTTATCGCAGTGTGAAAAAATTATTTCTTTAACGGCACAAAAAGACGTTTTATTATTTATTGCCATTTCAGTAGAAAAGGCTTTAGAGAAATTTTCCGTTCTTGAAAAACAGTATTTCGACTACAAGTATTTTAGGCAAAGACCAAGAGATTTCGATTGGTGCTTCGAACCCTCATCAAGGGCGTATTTTAGGGCACAGATAAGGCTTGCAAGAAAGTTTGCAGAAAGACTTGAAAGGGCTGGGATAACTGATGACTATTTTGAAAATGAGTGTTTAAAGATAGATTTTTTTAAGGAGTTATTAAAAAGAACCGAAGAACACGAACTTTTATCAAGAAAAAACAAGTCAAGAAAAGAAAAAGAGTTAGCAAAAAGGTTTACAGCATGATTATTCGTTTTCGTATTCGTCGCCGCCCGATAAGGTTATGGGCTTTTTCTTCACAGCGTAAAAAAGTCCTATGGTTCCAGCAAAAAAAAGGCAAATTATAACACATAATTTTAATATAAAACCCGTTTTGTTAGTTTGTTCAGTCACTTCGGTTTTTTCTTCATCTTTATCTAAAAATGTTAGCGGATTAGGGTGATTTTCCACTTCGAACGGGTAAACGGCAGAATATTTTACGTAGCCAAGAGTTCCGCCGTATCCAACACAGAGAATCGTTTCACCGTTTACTTCTATCTTGCCAAAGTAATCGGTTAAACGATCTTTAAATAAATAACGTATTTCTTGGGTTAGGGAAGGGTCTTTATAAAATATTGTTAAATCCTTTATTATTACCTTTATTTCAGGGTAAGGGATGGAAACCGAAAGGTCATCTTTTAAAAGATTATTTTTATACGTATAGCCATCTATTAAAGAAGTGTATGGCGTTCCAATTTCAATATGGAAAAAGGTTTCCGTTTCTTCTAAAACGTTAACGTAATAGGTGTATGGTAAATAAAACATAGGGGAAAGGTCCGTTTCGTTAGCAAAAAAGGGTGAATTAGTAGATATTATTCTATAATAGTTTTCCCCTTGGGCTTTAGATGTATAAGTATTGCTATAAGCACCTAAAAATGTGATAAAACATAATAAAATTAAATAAAAAAATTTTTTCATAGCCAAAATTATACGTTTATTTTCTATGTCTAAATGGCTAATTTTATCTAAAAAAGGAAAAGTTTGTCTGTAATGCAAGAGATTATAAAAAAAATAAAAAGTATTGAAAAAGAAATTAAAAGAAGAAAGGGTTTAAACAATCTTTTAAAATATAACACGGGAAAAGTGAAACATTTAAAGCAACTTGCTTTTCATAAATGTTTAAAAAAGAACAGGTGGGTTTTTGGTGGCAA
>JAGBSS010000169.1 GCA_017631725.1 Clostridia bacterium
CTACGTTTTCTCTTATTTCATCTTCTATTAAAATTAATCCAACAGGTTTAAAGTTTGTAGGAATTTCAGAATTTACAATAGGGGAAGAAGAATTTGCTAAAAGTAAAACCCTTTCTCCCTTTTCAGTATGTTTTAAAACTATTTTTTCAATTTTAGAATATTCTTGCTTGTTTAATACAAATTCTGGTGCACCTAAAGAGAAAGTTTCGCCGTTTTTAAAGGTTACTGCAGAAAGTTTTCTTGTAGAGTTAAAAGGTATTGCCGTTTCAACCTGCATTATATTATCACTTTTGAAATATTGTAAAAGTGCTTTTTCTGTTGAGTTTTCCGCCTTTAACGCTGTTGCTATGGAATAAATTATATCATTTTCATTATAGTTTTTATCAAATGGAAGATATTTAGAAACGGACATATTTCCGCTTGTTAACGTGCCTGTTTTGTCAAAACAAATGGTGTCAACCCTTGCTAAAATTTCAAGCGAATAAAGGTCTTGAACCAAGGTGTTATGTTTAAATAATTTAATAACGCCAACTGCTAAAGCAACGCTTGTTAATAAAAACATACCAGAAGGGATCATTCCTATAACAACCGTTACTGTTTTTTTAATAGCTTCTGTTAAAATTATGTTGTGACCTAAAATTGATTTTAGCATAAATGCAACGGCGATAGGAATTATTACAATGCTTACCACTTTTATTAAAAGTTTAAGAGTTGACATAATTTCAGAATAAGGCTTTTTATAAACCTTTGCCTTTGCCGTTAATTTTTCAATGTAATTTTCTGCTCCAACGCAATCTGCTTTAACGTATGCGTTTCCGGAAACAATAAAACTGCCCGCAAATAAGACGTCGCCTGATTTTTTTCTAACAGGAACGGATTCTCCTGTTAGCATTGCTTCGTTAACTTCTACTTCGCCTTGCATTATAATGCAGTCGGTAGGGATTTGCATGCCTAATTTTAAAAGCAAAATATCATCTAAAACAATATCTTTATATGTAATTTTAATTTCTTTTCCATTTCTAACGGCTGTTACCATACTTTCTGTTATCAAAGAAAGTTTATCAATGCATCTTTTAGCACGAATTTCTAAAATAATACCAATTAAAATGTTTGCAAGATAAATTAAAACAAAAAAGAATTGCTGAATTTCTGCTTTAGCAAAAATTAGTGCAATTGCAACAATAAGACCTAAAAAATTAAAAAAAGTGCAAAAATTGTCGATAAAAATTTTCGCATACGATTTTGAATGCTTTTTTACCGACGTATTTACTAAATTATTAGCAATTCTTTCATTAATTTGCGCATCCGAAAGCCCCGAATTAATTTCGGGGTTGTATCTTTCGGTATAATTTTGTTTGTACTGATTTTTTTTCATTATAATATAATGTTAACTAATCTCTTTGGAACAACAATAAACTTTTTAATTTCTTTTCCGTTTATTTCTGCAGAGATTTTTGCATCTTTTAATGCAATTTCTTTAATTTCTTCTTGAGTTGCAGAAGAAGGAATATTTATTTTACATTTAATTTTGCTATTAATTTGTACTGCTATTTCAACTTCATCTTTTACAAGTGCTTTTTCATCGCAAATAGGGTAGTCTTCATAGAAAATTGAAGTTTTATTTCCGATAATAGACCAAATTTCTTCTGTAAAGTGTGGTGCACAAGGTGCTAAAAGTAAGCAAAGTTTTGCAAAACAATTTTTATAAACTGAAACGTTTTTCTCTTCTTTAGCATCATATTTATAGAGAGCGTTCACAAGTTCCATAAGCCTTGCAACTGCCGTGTTGAAAGAGAAGTTTTCCATATCGTTGTCAACAGATTTAATTGCATAGTTAGTTGCATATAAAAGTTCTTTTTCATCTTTTTCAATCAAGTTATATTTACTTGGTTTAAGAGTAGAAATTTTAATAGCAAGCCGTTCAATTCTATCTAAGAACTTTGTAATTGCCTTAATTCCGTCATCGTTCCAAGGTCCGCCTTCTGTATAAGAGAAACCAAACATTAAGTAAAGCCTTAATGTGTCAGCACCATAGTCTTGCACGTATGGGTCTGGAGCAACGATA
>JAGBSS010000170.1 GCA_017631725.1 Clostridia bacterium
ACGTTTTAAATGCCGTTGCAATGACAAACATTAAAAGGGCGTATAACATACCTGCAAAGGTCGCTTGTATGACTCTTGATTACGGCGTTTCCCCTGATTGAGAGTGTACTGCAAAAGGTTTAGACTATATGTTTTTGACCGATGAGTATATGATAGACAAGTTTATAGAACGTGGCTTTAAAAGGGAAAATTTATACGTTGTAGGCACTCCAATTTCTCCAGATTTTTACGTGGAGAGAGATAAACTTGCAACAAGGGAAAAATTAGGGTTAGATAAAGACTTATTTACAATAGTTTTAATGAAAGCAAGTTTCTTCCCATATTCTGATAAAAAAATAGTATCTGAAATTGCAAAAATAGATAAACCTGTTCAAATTGTTATTATAAACGGCAAAAGCGAGAAAAGTAAGAACAGGATTGATAAATATTTATCAAAACTCAAACTTAAACATAAAATATTTAACCTTGGGTTTGTTAACAATATCCCAGAGTATTTTTCAAGTTGTGATTTAGTCGTTGGTAAGGCAGGTGGACTTACAAGTGCCGAAACCATTGCTGCTGGACTTCCAAGTTTAATTGTAGAAAAACTTCCACAACAAGAAATTAGAAACGGGGAATATTTAGTTAACCACGGCTGTTCAATGTTTATAAATAAAAACACTATGGCAGAAAAAATAAACCTTGTATTAAACGACAACGCACTCTATCAAAAAATGAAAGAAAGTGTTAAAAACGTTCAAAGTTTTGATGCAATTGGTAAAATGTTTAACGTTTTAAAAGGCGTGCCTAAAGCAGAATATAAAGATGATTATTTTTGTGAAACCAAACACGAAACGGTAAAAAAGGTTAGAAAACAAAGAAAAATAGACGTTAAAAACAATAAATAATTAAAAATTTATGCCCACAATAATATTTGTGGGCAGTTTGATTTTTGCTATTATGTTTTAATTTATTTGACAATTTTTTTTAAAATGGTATTATATTTAGTATGAAAATTATTATTTTAGGCGTCGGCAGAGTCGGCGAAACGTTAGTAAAAAACTTTATTTTAGAAAATAATCAAGTGACCGTTATTGATAAAAATCCGGAAAGAGTTCAAGCCATTGTAAATAAATACGATGTTTTTGGTATAACTGCCGGTGGCCTTGAAAGGGACGTTTTAATTGACTTAAACGTTTCTAACGTAGATTTTTTCATTGCCTGTACTTCTCACGATGAAATGAACCTTTTATCTTGCGCTTTGGCAAAAAAACTTGGTGCAAAAAAGACTATTGCAAGGGTAAGAGACCCACAATACTTTAGAGAAGTTGGCAAAATTAGAGATGAACTTGGCATAGACCTTGCATTTAACCCAGAGTTAAGGGCGGCAAGTGATATTGCTCGCATTTTAAGGTTTCCTTATGCAGACGACGTAGAAACGTTTGCAGGTGGTAGGGTTGTAATGGTAAGCCTTATCGTAAACGATTCTAACCCAATAGTAAATAAGAATTTAAGGGAAATTTCTTCAACTTATAAGCAAAAAGTATTATTTTCTTTGGTAAAAAGAAAAGAAGAATATTTTATACCTAACGGCGATTTTATCATTTTAGCAGGCGACGTTATTTATCTTTTAGCCGAAGAAGAAGATATTGCAAATTTTTTAAAAAAACTTAAGGTATATAAGCAAAAATCAAAGTCAGTTTTTATCGTTGGCGGTGGTAAGGTCGCATTTTATCTTGCAAAAGAACTTGCAAATCATAAAGTAGACGTTAAAATTGTAGAAAAAGACAAGGAAAGGTGTTTAGAACTTGCAAACGATATTCCATCTGCAACCATAATTAACGGAGATGGCACAGACGATGAACTTTTAATAGAAGAAGGCATAACAAACTATTCGGCATTTGTTGCATTAACGGGTGTAGATGAAGAAAACACAATAGTTTCACTTTTTGCAAATTCTAAAGGTGTTAAAAAAATAATAACCAAGTTAGAACGTGATTCGGTTATTAAAATGACAAAAAAACTTGGCGTAAACACAGTTATATCACCAAGGGAAGCAATATCTAACCATATTATAAGGTTTATTCGTTCTAACTCTTTTAAAGAAGATGCAAGTTTAAACACTTTATACAAACTTGGTCAAAACGTAGAAGTTTTAGAATTTGTTGCTAAAGAAGATTTTAAAGGTTTAAACGTACCTTTAAAGCAATTAAAAATTAAGTCTGGCGTTTTAGTTGGCGGAATAGTTAGAAAAGAAGACTATATTCTTCCAACGGGAGATGAAGTTATTTCAAAGGGAGATAGAGTTATAGTTATCACAAGCAAAAAATTAACTTCTCTTTCAAATATATTAAAGTAAAATGAATTATAAAATGATTTTAAACGTTATAGGTAAAGCCCTTATTTTAGAAGCAATTTTGCTTTTAGCCCCTATGGCAGTCGGCTTTATCTATGGCGAGAACAATTGGATGCAATTTTTAATACCTGCGGGTGCAACGTTACTCGTGGGATTTTTGCTTAATTTCAGTAAGCCTAAAAATAAGACTATATACGTTAAAGAAGGGTTTATTATAGTTGCATTGGTTTGGCTTGTCTACTCTTTAGTTGGAGCAGTTCCTTTCGTTCTTGCAGGGGATAAAGGTATTCCAAACTTTGTAAACGCATTTTTTGAAACCGTTTCAGGCTTTACCACTACGGGCGCAAGCATTTTGAAAGACGTAGAAGTTTTATCTAAAGCAATTATGTTTTGGCGTATTTTTACGCATTGGATTGGTGGTATGGGCGTGCTTGTTTTCGTTCTTGCACTTTTACCAAAGCACAATAGTGGTCTTATACACTTGTTCCGCGCAGAATCCCCAGGCCCAAGCCCTGATAAAATAGTTGGTAAAATTAAATCTACTGCAAGAATACTTTATTCTATTTATATTATTTTAACCATTTTAGAAACTATACTATTAGTTATTGGTGGAATGCCTTTATACGATAGTATTTTAAATTCTTTTACCACGGCAGGTACGGGTGGCTTTGGAATTTACAACACAAGCATTGCCCACTATAATAACCTTTATTGCGAAATTGTTATTGCCGTGTTTATGTTCCTTTTCGGCATTAACTTTAACGTTTTCTATCTCATTTTAATAGGAAAAGGTAGAAAGGCATTTAAGTCTGGAGAGTTTAAAGCGTATACCGTTATGGTAATATCTTCTACCATTATAATTGCCCTTAACATTTTAAGCATATGTGGTAATTTTGCAGAAGCATTAAGGTATTCTTTCTTTCAAGTCACTTCTGTTTCTTCTACTACCGGTTTGTTTAACTCGCTTAACTTTAATAATTGGCCAACCTTGTCAAAGGCGATACTCTTAATTTTATCTTGCGTGGGTGCTTCGGCAGGCTCTACGGGTGGCGGAATTAAGGTTATAAGGTGCTCGGTATTGTTTAAATCTGTGTTTGCAGACCTTAAACGGATGGTTAGACCAAGGTCGGTTGTTACGGTTAAATTAGACGGCGAAGTTTTAGATAGAAACACCGAAAGAAACGTTAGGTCTTACTTTATAATTTGGGTTTTAGTTGTTATTTTAGTCACACTTGTTTTATGTGCGCTTAACAAAACGGATATGTTTACAAATATTTCTTCCGTTATATCTTGCGTTGGAAACGTTGGTTTTAACGTTGTTGGCACGGATTTTTGCTATGCCGTTTTCTCACCTTTATCTAAAGTGTTGTTATCATTTGTAATGCTTGTAGGTAGGTTGGAAATTTTCCCAATAATTTTACTTTTAATGCCAAGAACGTGGAGAAAAAATTAATGAAGGGTTGTATTATAATAAATGCTTATAAACAGCCATATGCATCTGTTTTACAGGCGGAAAGATTGCAAAAAGAATTTCTTAACCTTGGTGTAAACGTGGATATCGTTTCAGATGGGGCAAGTAAAACTGCACTTATTAACGGAAAGGTTAAAAGTTTAATAAACGATATAGATTTTGCAATTTTTTTAGATAAAGATAAATATCTATCTAATCTATTAGAAAAAAGTGGGGTAAGGCTTTTTAACTCTCACAATTCAATAAGGGTTTGCGATGACAAGGCAGAAACGGTTATAGAACTTTCAAAATATAATCTGCCCCTTCCAAATACCGTTTTTGATCCACTTTCTTATAGTGAAGACAATCAAGTAAATTCGGAGTTTGTCGATTTTGTTATTAAAGAACTCAATTTGCCTGTCGTTGTTAAAGAGTGCTACGGCTCTATGGGAAAGGGCATTTATAAGGCAGAGACAAAAAAAGAACTTTGCTCTATTTTAGATAAGGTAAAGAATAAGCCGTTTATTTGCCAAGAATATATTTCCTATAAAAAGGGAACAGACGTTAGAATTATAGTTGTTGGTTTTAAGGCGATAACTTCAATTTTAAGGGTAAATGATAAAGATTTTCGCTCTAACGTTGGCGCAGGTGGAAAGGGCGTAAATTTTGTTGCACCACAAAGTTTTATCCTTTTAGCAGAAGAAATTTCTAAAAAACTTAATTTAGATTATTGCGGAGTTGACCTTTTGTTTAAAGATGACGCCACCCCCGTAATTTGTGAAGTTAACTCTAACGCCTTTTTTGAAGAAACGGAAAGGGTGACTAATATAAACGTTGCTAAAATATACGCAGAATACGTTGTAAACTGCTGTAAAAAATAAAAATATAATAAATGCACATAATAAGCACGCTATAAGCGTGTTTTTTTGTTTGAAAAAATTTTTAAAAAAATATAATAAATTTCTTGACAAATAAAAATTATATGCTAAAATAAAATTAGCACTTGACCATTAAGAGTGCTAACACTCAAATAAAAAGACTGCTAAAAAGGAGGAAATTTTTATGAATAATTTTTTAACAAAGAAAGGAGATGGATTTTTAGGATTTAACTTTTTTAACGACCCGTTTGAAGATTTTTTTGCGCCGGTTAGATTTTCTAATCACGTGGAGATGAGAACAGACGTTAAAGAAACGGACTCAGGGTATAATTTAACGATAGACCTTGCGGGCTTTGATAAAAAGGACTTATCTTTAGAATTAAATGGTGGATATTTAACTGTTTGTGCAGAGAAAAAGTCAGAAGAAGAAGGAAAATTTTTAAGGAGAGAAAGGGCAATGCGTTGCCAAAGAAGTTATTACGTTGGTGAAGGTCTTACTACGGGCGACGTAAAGGCAAAACTTAATAACGGAACGCTTGAAATTATAGTTCCTAAAAAACAACCGGAAAAAATTACGTCAAATAAAATAGAAATTGACTAATTAAAGCCCCCCGCCGAAAGGTGGGGGGAATATTTTTAAAAGGATTGACAAAAAAAAGTTTTAAGTATAAAATACTTAATGAAAAAATATTGTATAAAAAAGGAGTATTATGAAACAATTTAAAACGGAATCTAAAAGAATACTTGACTTAATGATTAACTCCATTTACACCAACAAAGAAATATTTTTAAGGGAACTTTTGTCTAACGCATCAGATGCAATAGATAAACTTAAATTTATTTCTTTAACCGAAGAAAAGGCAGTTAAAGATTTTAAAATTATGCTTTCCTTTGACAAGGAAAAGGGGACAATCACAATAGAAGATAACGGAATTGGTATGAACCAAGCCGATTTAGAAAAAAACCTCGGCGTTATTGCAGAAAGTGGAACATTAGCCTTTAAAAAGGAAAACAAGTCAGAAGAAGAACTAATTGGTCAATTTGGCGTTGGTTTTTATTCTGCGTTTATGGTAGCGGATAAAATAGAAGTGTTTACAAAAAAATACGGCGAAGAAAAGGCGTATAAATGGGAAAGCCGTGGTGTAGAAGGCTATGAAATTACTGAAACCGAAAAGCAAGACGTTGGCACGAAAATTGTTTTATCTCTAAAGCAAGATGGTGAAGAATTTAAATATTCCGACTTTTTAAGTGAATATAAAATAAAATCTTTAGTAAAAGAATATTCCGACTATATTCGTTACCCAATCAATATGCAGGTGACAAAAACTGTTAAAAAAGAAGACAGTTCTAATGACAAACCAGAATTTATTGAAAAAGTAGAAACGGAAACTTTAAATAGTATGCTTCCACTTTGGAAAAAGAAAAAATCCGAAGTGACAGAACAAGCGTTAAGTGAATTTTATCAAAGGGAATTTAGAGATTTTAATAGTCCTTTAAAAAGCGTTTATGCAAAAATTGAAGGCACGGTCACATACGACACACTTTTATTCTTCCCAGAAAAAGCACCTTTCGATTATTACACTAACGATTTTAAAAAGGGTTTAAAACTTTATTCTGCCGGCATTTTAATAATGGATAAATGCGAAGAACTTTTACCAGATTATTTTGGGTTTGTTAAAGGCGTTGTAGACTCTTCAGATTTAAGTTTAAACATTTCCAGAGAAATTTTACAACAAGATAGGCAAGTAAAGGCCATTGCCACCACTTTAGAAAAACGTATTATTTCAGAACTTAAAAAGTTATTAGAAACGGAAAGGGAAAAATACGAAAAATTATTTAAAGAGTTTGGTTTAAGAATAAAATTCGGCATATACGAAGGCTTTGGCGTTAATAAAGATAAACTTAAAGATTTAGTTTTATTCTACTCTTTAAAAGACAAAAAACTTGTTACTTTAGCAGAATACGTTAAATCAATGCCGTTATCCCAAAAGGAAATTTACTATGCTTGCGGTTCAAGTATAGAAGCGGTTGAAAGGCTACCTAAAGTTAAAAAGGCACTTGCAAGTGGGTTAGACGTTTTATGCTTTAAAGATGGGGTAGATGAATTTATCACCAAAATTTTAAACGAATATCAAGAGAAAAAGTTTAAAGCCGTTCAAGATTCCGACCTTGAATTAGGTTCAGAAGACGACAAAAAACGTTTAGAAGAAAAAAATTCAGAATTTAGTGAAACCTTGCAAGCAGTTAAAGAACTTTTAAAAGACAAGGTTAAAGACGTTAAGTTAAGTCTTTCACTTTTAGATTACCCCGTATGCATAACGGCAGGTGGCGAACTTTCTATTGAAATGGAAAAGGTATTAAACGCAA
>JAGBSS010000171.1 GCA_017631725.1 Clostridia bacterium
AAATTCTTATCAAAAAACACAGTGAATACTCACTGTGTTTTAAGTTGCTTTAATTATTGTTTTTGTTGTTTTTCTAAAATTTCTTTAATTTGCTCTAATAAATACTCGGTAGAGTGTTTTTTTGCTTCTTCTAAAGCAAGTTGTTCTGCTTTTGCTTTTTCTTCTGCCGCCGCCTTTGCTTCGGCTTCTTTTTTTTCCATAAAGGCTTTTACGGCACCTCTATCGTAAAGTTTTATACCTTGCTTTCTCATTTCTTTTCTGTCTTTTCTATTAGGAATAGAACTTATAATGCCTTGGCTTATTTTTTCATTCTTTTCCCTTATTGTGTTTACCAATTTTAAAATGGTAAAAAGAACAATGGCAATAAGCAAGAAATTGATAATTGCGTTTATTAGTGCACCCCAATCTATATAAATAGAATTTGCAACGTCTATTGCACTTGTTGGGTCACCGGGGATTACCCTTGCTACCTTAATATAGGTGTAAATTCCACTTAAACTTGAAGAGCCGAAAATTGCAGCAAGCACACCGTTTATTAAAGGTTGTAATATGTTTTTTGTTATAGCCGTCACTATAGCAGTAAAAGCACTACCTATAATAACACCGATAGCCATATCTACAACGTTGCCACGAGAAATGAACTTTTTAAATTCGCCAATAAACTTTTTCATTTGAAATCTTCCTTATATTAAAATTTAACAAAATAACTAACCATGGTAAATAAAGCAACACCAACAAGATATAAACTAAACCACTTGTAATTTGCTTTTCTTATTACTTTAAGCATAAATTTAATTGCAATATAGCCCGTTATCATAGCGGTAAGCATACCAATTAAAAGTGGAACGGTTGCAATATTGCCTGCCCCATTTTTATAACATTTATAACCTTCTATTAAAGCTGCAAAAAGTATTATTGGAATACTCATTAAAAATGTAAAACTAGCATTTTGGTCTTTCTTAACCCTTGCAAGCGTTCCGCCAGATAAAGTTGCACCACTACGGCTTATTCCCGGAAGAACACCAATTGCTTGACCTAAACCCATAAACGTTGCAGATGTAAAGTTAATTTCTCTGTTTAAAACAACCTTTTTTGCCCTTTTTTCAGAGAACAACAGCATTCCTGCAGTAAATAAAAAGGTAATAGCTAAAAGCCAAATGTTATTTGCAAAAATTGCATCAATATCAAAAAATCCTAAAACCACGCCTACAATACCAGCGGGAATAGTTGCTACAACCAAGCACCAAAATTTAGATTGAACCTTAATAATTTGAATTATGTCCTTAAATAGAACTATTATAACCGGTATAAGCGTGCCAATATGTAGCATTACAGAATAAAATAGCACGTTATTCTCTATTCCGAAAACGTTTTGCAATAAAATTAAATGTCCACTTGATGATATTGGCAAAAATTCTGCAAAGCCTTGAACAGCACCCAAAACTATTGCTTGTAAAACTGTCATTTTATTCTCCTAACCTAAAATTTTTATAAACTCTTTAACGGTAAATGGAATTTTATCCGTTTTAGATAACGCCAAGCCTATTGCCCTTGTTGGAAGCGATGGCTCGGTTTTAATTTCTTTTAAAACGCCCCTTTCAAGTTCGTGTTTAACAAACTCTCTCGGAATACACGCAATACCCATGCCGTTTTTAGCAAGTTCTACCATAAGTTCTAAACTTGCAAGTTCTATTTCGGGGTGTAAGTGTATGCCTTGCGAGTGGGCAAAAGATACTATAGCCTTTCTTGTAGCGGTAGATAACTCCAACATTAAAAGTGGAAAATCTTGCAATCTTTTTAAATCTACTTTCTCGTTAAATAGCTCACTAAACTTATCACTTGCAACAAACGTGTCGTTTAAACGCATTACCGTGTTGCATAAATTTATGTCCGTATCATCTATAGGAAGGTTTACAAAACCAATGTCCGCCTTATCCGTTTTAAGCATTTCTGCCGTTTCTCTACTCGTTCCATTTATTAAAACCAAGTTTACGTCTGGATATTTTTCGTGATATTTTTTTATGTATGGCAATAAAAAGTGAGTGCTTACGGTGTCCGATGCACAAATTCTTAACACGCCCGTTGCCGTGTCTTTAAGTTCCGCATACTTATTTTCTGCTTCTTCAAAAAGCCTTAAAGCCTGCTCTACCGTTTTAAAAATTTGTTTTCCACCCGTTTCAGAAAGTTCCATACCTTTATGTGTTCTAACAAAAAGTTGACCACCAAGTTGCGTTTCTAATTGCTTTATGGCTTGTGAAACTGCCGGTTGCGAAATATATAATTCTTCTGCAGCTTTAGTTAAACTTCCACATCTTGCTACTGCATAAAAAACTTTATATAATTCTAAATTTACCATTTTTATTTCCCCACGCAAAATTTAGAAAAAATATTGTTTATTATTTCTTCGGTTGCCGTTTTGCCCGTTATTTCCCCTAAAACGTCCCACGCTTCTTTTACTTCTATTGCAAGAAGGTCAGAAGTTTTAATTTCTGCATTAACTAAGGCAACGTTTATTTTTTCTACGGCAGTTTGCATTGCTAAATAGTGCCTTTCTTCACACAAATAATCGCTTGCTAAATCTACCTTGTCTATAACATTATTATATATAACCTGTTTAAGGTCTTCTATTCTTTCACCCGTTAAGGCAGAAACGCTTATATCTGCCCTTTTGTCTAAAGTTGGGTTTTTGTCTATTTTATTTTGAACGAATATGTAATTTTTATCCTTTACAATCGACCAAATTTCGCTGTCTAAATTATTGAACTCTTCTCCATCGGTAATAAAAAGAATTAAATCACTTGAATTAAGCGCCTTTTTAGATAAATTTACACCAATAGATTCTATTTCATCTTTGCTTTCTCTAATTCCCGCCGTGTCAAACAAATTAAATCTAACGCCGTTAATATCTACCGCACCTTCTACAATATCTCTCGTAGTGCCGGCAACGTTAGATACTATTGCCTTTTCATCGTTTAAAAGTGCGTTTAAAATAGAACTTTTACCTGTGTTTGGTTTGCCTATTAAAGCAACTTTTACCCCGTTTTTAACAACTCTGCCCGATTTAAACGTGGAAAGAAGTTGGTTTATTCTATCTCTAACAATTTGCAATTTTTTAATTGTTTCAGTTATAGAAAGTGTAGAAATGTCTTCTTCTGGGAAATCCATATCTGCATCTAACTCGGAAATAGCATCAAGCAAAATTGTTTGCATTTCTTCTACTGTCTTTGTTAGTTTTTCTCTGTATAAATAAAAGCCTGCCTTTACTGCCCCTTCACTTTCGCTGTTAATCATATCAATTAACCCTTCGCAAGAAGAAAGAGATAATTTCCCGTTTATAAAAGCACGTTTTGTAAACTCACCTTTTGTTGCAAGCCTTGCGCCAAGTTTTAACGTTTGATTAAGCACACCCTTTGTAATAGCCGTTCCGCCGTGACAATGAAACTCCACAACGTCTTCCCCTGTAAAACTTTTTGGGGCTTTAAAATAAACGCACATACCAAAATCGGTAAAATTACCACAATCGATTTCGCCCGTATACATAAAATTGGGCACAAAATCACAAACGGCAGTTTTACCCGTTGGTTTGAACATTTTTTCTGCTATTTTAAGTGGGCTATCGCCACTTATTCTTATAACTGCAACACCTGCCGCACCAAGAGCGGTGGAAATTGCCGAAACGTTATCACTCATTTTCTACTTAATTTTTATCGTTAAATTCTTCAAATGGGTCGGAAGATGGCTTATCGTTAGAAGAGTTTGAAGCCTTTTCTTCAAATGGATCGCCAGGGTCTTTTGGAGCCGACTGATTTTCGTTATATGGGTTTGCATACGGATTGCCAAATGGTGTTCCATAAGGATTATAGCCACCTGCAGGGTTTACACGTTTTACTTCTATACGTGGTTTGTTTCTTAACGCAAACACGACAATTGGGAAGAACCCAAAAATGCTAAATATTACAACTGCAAAAGAATGCATTGGTTGATACAATTTTGCAAAGCCCGCATAAATGCTCACTTCAATTATAATAACGGCAATAGAACCAATAAGTGCAACGTAACTTATAATATCTAATGCGGTTACCATTTTATAAGAGTATACGTAAGGAATATTTATAATAACGTTAGGGTCGATAAAGAAACTTCTATCTAACATATACCTAACGAAATCTTTATCAACATACCCAGAACCAATTACGTAATATGCTTCTCCCCCGCTTAATAAATAGCCCACCATTGGGAAAAGCACTAAAAACGCTTGTAAAAAGGCGATAAATTCCGAAATAGAAAATAAAACCGTTGCAAAAAGTGGGAAATTTTTAACCCTTCTGCCCATAAATCCGTTAACTTTTGTGACTTTAGCCATTAAGTAAATCCAAACTAGTGGAATAAATGCCAAAAACTTTTTATCAAGCCCTTGCCTTTTGGCAAGAGTATAAACGCCAAAAGACCTTAAAAGATATAATCCTATAATAATAACCGCAATAACGGCAAGCACTGCAATAAGCGAGCCACCTTTTAGTACTATTTCACCATACGGAGTTGCTAAATGTTACATAAATCCCCTTTAACTAAATTATACGGCAAGCCGAATAATTTTATACTTTAAATTAATATGCCCTTGCAAAGAATACTTTGTGTTTTGCAGGTTTACCACAAATTGCACAAACACCGTCTGCCGTGGCGTTTTCATCAATTACCCTTGCCGTAGCTTGTGCGTATTCTTTAACCTTGTCTTCACACTCTCTACAACCACACCAATTAGCACGAACAAAGTTTTTGTTGTCTACGCCTTGTAAAATGCCTTCTAAAGAGTCTGCTTCGACTATTCTTGCATCTCTATTCTTTTTAGATTTTTCAAACATTGCCTTTTGAACGGTATCTAATAAAGCGGTAATGGTATCTGCAAATCCGTCTAAAGAAAGTGGTACTTTTTCTAAATTATCTCTTCTTGCAACCATTGCAACGTTGTTTTCAATATCTCTTGGGCCAATTTCAACCCTAACAGGAACACCTTTCATTTCCCATTCGTTAAACTTCCAGCCTGGGCTCATATCTCTTTCATCTACAAACGCCCTTATGCCTTTAGCAACAAGTGCATCTTTAATTTCGTTTGCCTTTTCAATAACGCCACCTTTATGTGCGGCAACAGGAACGATAACCACTTGAATAGGAGCAATTCTTGGTGGTAAAACTAATCCCCTTGCATCGCCGTGAGCCATTATAACTGCACCTATTAAACGGGTAGATGTCCCCCAAGAAGTGGTGTAGCCATATTGTAATGCACCGTTTTTGCCAAGGAATTTAATGTTAAATGCTTCTGCAAAGTTTTGACCAAAATAGTGAGAAGTTCCGGCTTGTAAGCTTTTTCCATCTAACATCATAGCTTCCATACCAAAAGTAGCCTTTGCGCCTGCAAACTTTTCTTTTTCCGTTTTTCTACCTGTTAAAACAGGGATAGCAAGCGTTTCTTCTGCAAACTCACGATATAAGTTAAGCATTTTAATGGTTTCTTCCATTGCTTCTTCTTCACTTGCGTGAACGGTATGACCTTCTTGCCATAAAAATTCGCTAGTTCTTAAAAATGGCCTTGTGGTTTTTTCCCAACGCATAACGTTGCACCATTGGTTTATTAAAACGGGCAAATCTCTATAAGATTGAATCCATTTAGAATACATTGTTCCAATAATAGTTTCACTAGTAGGCCTAATAGCAAGTGGTTCTTCTAATTTTGCACCACCTGCATGGGTAACTACCGCAACTTCTGGTGCAAAACCTTCTACGTGTTCTGCTTCTTTAGAAAAGTAACTCATAGGAATTAAAAGTGGGAAATATGCGTTTTTAACACCTACTTGTTTAAAACGGCTATCCATATCCTTTTGAATATTTTCCCAAATTGCATAGCCGTAAGGTCTAATAACCATAGTGCCTTTAACAGGGCCGTAGTCGACGAGTTCGGTTTTTAAAACCACGTCTGTATACCATTGTGCAAAATTTTGCTCTATATCTGCTATTTGTGTAACGAATTGTTTATTGTCCATAATGCTCCTTATAATTCCATTATAATTATACGTGATATTATATCACGGACTTAAAAAATATACAAGTTTTTTATAGTATTTGCCTAAAAAGAGTTGTAAACGCAACTTTCACTATGGTATAATCGAAGTATAAAAATTAGCCTTTTTTGGCTTTTAAGGAGAAAACATGAAAGATATCCAGCAACTTACAGTAAATGCAATAAGGGTTATATCTGCAGAAGGTATCGAAAAGGCAAATTCTGGTCACCCAGGTCTCCCTTTAGGTGCTGCTCCAATTGGTTATGCAGCATATACCAATATGACTTTTAACCCTAAAAACCCAAACTTTGACAACAGAGATCGTTTTGTTCTTTCTGCTGGCCATGGTTCTATGCTTTTATATTCACTTTTATATCTCTTTGGTTTTAAACTCACTAAAGAAGATATGATGAATTTCCGTCAATTAGACAGCAAAACAACCGGTCACCCAGAATACGAAGTTTGCCCAGGCGTAGAAACAAGTACCGGTCCTTTAGGTCAAGGTATTGCAAACGCAGTTGGTATGGCAATGGCAGAAGCACATCTTGCTGCAAAATATAATAAAGAAGGTTTCAACGTTGTTGACCACTACACCTTTGCTTTAACCGGTGATGGTTGCTTACAAGAAGGTATTTCTAACGAAGCAGCTTCTCTTGCTGGAACTTTAAAACTTGGCAAACTTATCGTTTTATATGATGATAACGATATCACTATAGAAGGCGATACAGACGTTGCCTTTAGAGAAGACGTTGCAAAACGCCACGAAGCACTTGGTTGGCAAGTATTAAAAGTTAAAGATGCTAACGATATAGATGCTATTAATCGTGCAATTAAAAAAGCAAAAGCAGAAAAAGAAAAACCATCTATAATTATTATTAAATCTGTAATTGGTTATGGTTCCGCTTTAGCAGGTTCTGCAGCTTGTCACGGTGCACCTTTAGGCGCAGAAAATTTAGCAAAACTTAAAGAAACTTTAGGTTATAACTACGATGCGTTCGAAGTTCCAAAAGAAGTATTTAGCCACTGCAAGAGATTTGCTAC
>JAGBSS010000172.1 GCA_017631725.1 Clostridia bacterium
CCGTTTTGCAAATATTGTTGCATTGTACTGTTAATGTTTGCAATTCTTTTTTCAGGTTGGTCTTTTAAATAAATTTCTGGGTAAGTCACCCTTAAAGCAGAAGGTTTATCGCCTACCATATTTTCTAATGCGTTCCAATATTCTGGTTCGCTTGTAAATTGGTCTCAAGCAACCACTGCCCAAGTAGTTAAGTCTTTTACGTTTGGTATTAAAATTTCTGTTGATGTTATTGCTTTATTCATAAAAATCCTATAAGTTAATTAAAACTACCGTAAAAACTGCCATTATAGCAGAAAGTATTAAAAGCCAAAAGTTTTTTCCGGCAGAACTTTTTTCTTTTCTTTCAGAATTCTCTTTATTATTGTAATCTTTAGCCATACCTTCCTCCTATCTTTTTTGACTAGCAAATTCTTGCCAATAGTAATTTTTTAATGTTTTTCTTAACAAGTTTACGTCTGCATATCTTGTGATTTTTCCACCTTTTGCAACTGATATAATACCCGATTCTTCTGAAACTATTATTGAAATAACGTCTATAGTTTCGGTTATACCAATACCCGCACGGTGTCTTGTTCCTAGGTCTTTAGGAAGGTTGTCATTTTGCTGAGAAAGTGGCAAAAAGCAACCTGCCGCCAAAACTTTAGTTCCGTTTATAATCATTGCACCATCGTGTAATGGAGTTTTATGGAAAAATATACTTTTAATTAATTCGCTAGAAATATCCCCGTTTATTTTTACACCACTTTGTAAAATTTGTGAAGATATGTTATCGTTTGCCAAAACTATTATTGCACCAGTATCCGTTTTACTCATATCTAAAAGTGCTTTAATAATTTCATCTACACAATCACTAATAAAACTTTCGGTATCTGTTGCACTTTCCGAACGAACGGAATCTGTTAACTTGTTGTTGTTTAACGACCATATTGCCCTTTTTAATTCCGTTGAATATAAAGAAACTAACAATAAAACAATTATTGCGGGAACAATTAAGAACAAGAAGTTATTAATTTGTTCGTTAAATAAAACAACGCCACCAAAAATTATCATTGCTAAAATAATAACGGGGATTACTTTCCCAGAGTTGTTATTACATAAAAATCTCATTACGCAAAAGTAAAGAATAATAAATGCCAAAACACTTATAGATACTGCAACAGTCACGCCGATATCGGTAGTAAACTTTGCCCAAAATTCTGTTAATCTTTCAACTAAATTCATTATTCCCCCCTAACTTATTGTTATTTTAAAAAGCGATAACCAAAATGCTGAATTGTCATTCATTGCGCCACTTTTAATTTTATAATCGCTATCAGCAAGCAAATCTACCGCCTTTTTAAGAGATTTTACCTTAAAAAGTTTTGCCTGCTCTTTGGCTTTTTTCACCGCAAACTCTTGCACCCCTAAAAGGTTTGAAAGTTCTTGATTGGTCTTATCAGAAATGGCAACGTGCAAAAGCCTTGAAAAATATTTATAAACGCTTACAATAAGCCTTTGAAAGGTTTCGCCTTTAGATAGCATATCGTTTATAGCATCTATTGCTTTAGATAAAGAACGCTCTGCAATATACTCGGTTAATTTGTAAATTTTATATTCCGTTTCCCTTGCGACAAGTTCTTCTACGTCTTTTGCGGTAATTTTGCCATTTTCGCCAGCAAAGGCAATAAGTTTTGCTGTTTCGGTTGCCACCCTTGTCATTGAAAAGAGACAAAATTCGCCAACCATTTTTGCTGTTTCTAAATCTATTTCTACTAATGCTTGTCTACACTCTTCTTTAACCCATCTGGCAATTAAAAAAGGCTCTTGCTTAACGCAATCTACAACCTGAACGGAAGAATATTTTTTTAAATTTGCCGTTGGTTTAGAATTTGCTATTACTAAAATAGAATTGGAAAAGGGAGCATCTAAAAAAGATTTTAACCCATTTTTTATAAACTTATCATCTGGATAAAATTCTCTAATTAAAGTTACCCTATACTCGTCAAAAATAGGAAATGCAGAAAGAGACGCAATTATCTCATCTGCTTTAGTATCGGAAGATAGCGAACAAAAATTTAAGTTTGGTTCTTGCAATAAATTTGCCTTTAAAAAACCAATAGAATTTTCGGTAAAGTAGGCTTCTTCCCCTTCTAAAAGGTAAACCGAACAAAGGTCTTTATTTAAAATTTTACTTTTAAAATCAGAAAATTTCACCGCTTACCCCCCTATTATATATATTAGCACTTTTTATTTTGCTTTGCAACAGGTTTTTCACTTAAATTGCCCTTTTTTATTAATTTTTATTTTATAATTTCCGTTAACTTCGGCATTGGCAAAAACCGAACTATATTTATAACTTATTAAAGTAGAATTTGGGCATTTTGCCTTTATTTGGTCTTGCTTGTCTAATGCAATAATTAGGTTTGAATTATACGTTTTTGAAAAATCAACGTTTACACTATCTACGTTAGAAAAAACGCTAATTGCTTTTCCGTTTGCCTTGCCTTTCGCAAAATATCCGTTAGAGCAATTTTCTATATCTAAAAAGCCTAAATTTAAAATTTGATTTTCTTCTACATAGTCAAAAGTTAGGTTTTTAAAACTATTTTCTAATAAACTGAAATCTTTTTCATTTTCGCTATTAAAAGTGTAAACGTTATTTAACTTTATTTTGGTAATTAACCTTGAAATTAAAAGGTTTAAATCTTCACTTTCCGTTCCGTTTAAAATTATTAAAGAGTCTATATTTTCCACGTTAGCATTTTCCGTTTCTTTTGTAAGCCTATATATGTTTGGGCTATCAGAATAATTAGACACAATTAAAACACCCTTGCTTTTATAGGTTATAAAGGTAGAACTAAAACTTTGTGAATAGTTAACGCAAATTTCCACAGCGTTTACCCTTTCTATTGTAGTAAATGCCGTTCCAACAACAAATATAACGGATAAAATTGAGCAAATTATTCCCTTTAGTTTTGCTTTTAAATTTATAATTTTTGTAGAGATTAAAAGAGCCAAGTAATAAACGGCAATAAACCCGCCCGTATAAATTCCGCCCACCATTAAAACAGATGCATCTAATGACCTTATAACGGTGATAACAAGTTTTAGAAAATAGTTTGCAATAAAAAGACAAATTTTGGGCGAGAAGATAATAGCAAAAATTGTTGAGATAAGTAAAAATACAAATAATATGCCTGAAATTGGTATAAATATTAAGTTTGCAACAACGGATATTATAGACGCCTTTTTAAATACCGCAATACAAATAAAGAAACTGCTTAAAAAGGATGCTACAACACTTGATAATGCTTTAGCAAACTTAGTTGGCATAAACTTAAATAGTTTAGATATAACGGGAGATAATAATAGTATTCCCAAAACAACGCTAAAAGAAAGTTGGAACCCAATACAAAATAGTTGAAATGGGTTTATAAATAAAATTATAATTGCCGATAACGAAAGAGAAGATAACGGGTCGTATTTTTTGCCAGAAAGTTCGGATAATAAAAACACCGAAGTCATTACCGTTGCCCTAATTACAGATGCAGTAAAACCACAAACACCTGCGTAAAAAATTAATAGTGCAACTGTTAAAGGTGCTCTTATTTTTGTTTTTATTTTCAGTTTTTTAAATAAAAATCTTAAAGCCCCTGCCAAAAACCCTGCGTGCAGTCCAGATACTGCAAATATATGTGCTATACCCGTTGCCCTAAAACCTTCTAACGTGGTACTATCTATGTAATCGGAAGTACCTGTAAGCATAGCATAAGCAACGGAGAACTCTCTTTCCCCTAAGCCTTTAGAAAGAGCGTTTTTAATAGAGAGATTTACACTTTCAAAAAGGTTTTTACTCCCCTTTTCCACACTTACGTTATAATTGTTTTCCGTACAATAATATTTTATTCCTTCTGAAATATAAGTAGAAGAAAACCTGTTTTCATATTCCGTGCTAAAATCCAAAACGGAAGTGGTAAATTTTACGTTGTCACCAAGTTCAGCGATTATTTCGCCGTAAACGTATACAATTGCTTTATAGGGGTTACTTTTACCATTAAATTTTATATCAGATAAACATAGTTTTGCACCATAATCTTCTTCTAATATTAGACAGATATTACCAGAAACGGTTTTAACGTGACCGTTTACGTTGTTACCTTTATAATTATTTATTCTAATTGTAAAGTTAGTAAATGCTAAAGCACATAAAACAATAGTTACCAAAGCAAATATTAAATTTCTTTTTAAGGTGTTGTTTTTAGAAAAAATTATTGAAAATAAAATTAGAATAATTATAGATAAAATGGGAATTAATATTCTTAAGAAAGATTTTGTTTCCGAAATAAAGTATGCCGACAAAACGCTTAAAGAAATAAACGTTGCTAAAAACAATAATGGTCGGAAATTTAAAATCTTTTTCATTAGTAAAACCTTTATATTGGTTGCAATTAACCTTAAATTTTGATAAAATAATTAAGCCTGCACGGCACGATAGGAACTCTAAAAAAAATCCACAAATCTATATTAAAGAAAACCGAGTAAGGTGTGTGGCGTGGCGCTCTTGGTGCATGTATTCTTCACCGCTAATAAAGAGATACAAAAGCACGCCTTTAGGTATTCGCCTGTTATAAAACGGGTTATATTTTTACCGTTCCGTCGACCAGTGTGGGTTTTATTTTTTAAATTAACCTAAATTGTTGCAAACAAAATTTTTTTGTGATAGAATAAGTTTTGTTAAGGCCTCATGGTCAAGCGGTTAAGACGCCGCCCTCTCAAGGCGGAATCACGAGTTCGATTCTCGTTGGGGCTACCAAAAAAAACGGTGAAAAATTCACCGTTTTTTATTATAAATTTTCAAACTCTCTTATTCCTAAAACACTGTCAACTGGC
>JAGBSS010000173.1 GCA_017631725.1 Clostridia bacterium
AAATCCAACCATTATAGAAGATTTTATTAAAGCAATTGGTGGCACGCCTGTATCTTATCCTATGAGAAACGAATGTTGCGGTGCATACGTAGCATTGAAAAACGATAAATTACCAAAAACTCGCTCTGAAAAAATTCTTTCTTCAGCAAAGGAAAAGGGTGCAGAAATGGTAATCACGGCATGTCCGCTCTGCTTGTATAACTTAAAGGTAAACGGAAACGGAATTTTACCCGTTACATACTTTACAGAACTTTTGGCAGAAGCATTGGGGGTTAAATAATGGATTTTAAAGAAGAATTAGCATTATTAAACAGAATAAGTGGAACAGATGCAAAAAAGTGTATGAAGTGTGGTAAATGTTCTGGTCGTTGCCCCGCATATCACGAAATGGACGTAAAGCCCCATCAATTTGTTTCTTATTTAGTTTCTGGTAAATTAGAAAAACTTTTAAGTAGTAAGGCTATATACAGTTGTCTTTCCTGTATGGCGTGTGTAGAGCGTTGCCCTCGTGGTGTTGCTCCTGCAAACGTTATAGAAGCAGTAAGGCAATCTGTTATTAGAAAACAAGAAGGTAATGCAATAAAGGCGGAAGATATTCCACCAATTATAACCGAAGAAATTCCACAACAACTTCTTGTAAGTGCATATAGAAAATATAACAAATAGATAAAAAGATAAGTGAGATTTTTATGCAAAGAATAGGTGTTTTTATTTGTTGGTGTGGCAGTAACATTGCCGCAACGGTAGACGTGAAAAGGCTTGCAGAAGCAATTGCAAGTGAACCAAACGTCGTTTACTCTGCAGACTATCAATACATGTGTTCTGAAAATGGTCAACAACTCATTAAAAAGGCCATTAAAGAACACAATCTTACGGGTGTAGTAATAGGTTCTTGTTCTCCCCGTATGCACGAAGCAACTTTTAGAAAGGCTGCTGCGGCTGCAGGTCTTAACCCATATATGGTAGAAGTTGCAAATATCCGTGAACAATGCTCTTGGATTCACAAAGATATTGAAGAAGCAACTGAAAAAGCATTAATACTCGTTCGTACGGCTATTGCTAAAGTTCGCCTTAATGCTCCGTTAAAAGAAGGTGAAAGCCCTGTAACGAAACGTGCGCTTGTAATTGGCGGTGGTATAGCAGGTATTCAAGCTGCTCTTGATATTGCAGATGCTGGCTTTAACGTAGATATAGTTGAAAAGAACGCAACAATCGGTGGAAGAATGGCTCAACTTGATAAAACCTTCCCAACACTCGACTGCTCTGCTTGTATTTTAACTCCAAAAATGGTTGACTGTGCTCAACACGAGAACATTGATATAATCTCTTACTCAGAAGTAGAAGACGTTAAGGGGTTTGTAGGTAATTTCTCGGTAAAAATTAGAAAGAAAGCAAGGTTTGTAGATGAAACTAAATGTACGGGCTGTAAAGTTTGTATGGAAAAGTGTCCTTCTAAAAAAGGTCTTAACGCTTTCAATATGAATTTAAATAACCGCCCTGCAATTTATATTCCATTTGCGCAAGCAATTCCAAACGTTGCAGTAATAGACCCAGAACAATGTTTAAAACTTAAAACGGGCAAATGCGGAATTTGTCAAAAGTTCTGTGGTGTTGGTGCAATAAACTACGAAATGAAAGACGAGTTTATTGAACGTGAATATGGTGCAATTGTCGTTGCAACAGGCTTTAAACCAATAGAATTAACCAATTTTGGCGAATATGGTTATGCCGAAAATAAAGACGTTATAACTTCTCTCGAATTAGAACGTTTAATGAACGCAGCAGGCCCAACCAACGGCGTTTTACTCCGTCCATCAGATAACGAGCATCCAAAGGTAATAACCTTTATTCAATGCGTAGGGTCAAGAGACGTTTCCGGTTGTGGAAAACCATATTGCTCTAAAATTTGTTGTATGTATACTGCAAAACACGCAATGCTTATTAGAGAGAAATACCCAGACACCGAAGTTCACGTTTTCTACATAGACGTTAGAACCCCTGGTAAAAACTACGATGAATTCTATCGCCGTGCAGCAGAACAATACGGTGTAGATTACATTAAGGGTATGGTTGGCAAAGTTTATAACGAAAATGGAAAACTTATGGTTCAGGGCTCAGACCTTTTAAATAACGAACAAATTGTTATTCCATCTGACTTGGTTGTTTTAGCAACTGCAATAGAACCAGAACCATCTGTAAGAAAAATTGCAACACTTTTAACTGCAAGTATAGATACAAACAACTTCTTAAACGAATCACACCCAAAACTTCGCCCTGTAGAAAGCCCAACGGCTGGCGTATATTTAGCAGGCGTATGTCAAGGGCCTAAAGATATTCCAGAAACAGTTTCTCAAGCATCTGCTTGTGCTGCTAAAGTTATTGGTCTTTTAGTTAAAGATTCTTTAAAAACTAACGCTTGTATTGCAAGTCCTAATGAAAATATGTGTAATGGTTGTTCACAATGTGCAAACGTTTGTGCTTACGGTGCTATTACTTACGTTGACAAAGAGTTTAGGCTTGGCGGTGGCAAAACAGAAGTTCGCCGTGTTGCATCTGTTAACCCTGCAGTATGTCAAGGTTGCGGTGCTTGTACGGTTACTTGTCCTTCTGGTGCTATGGATTTAGCCGGATTCTCATCTAAACAAATTATGTCGGAGGTAGAAGCAATATGCAAGAGATAAAGAAAGATTACGTTCCAAATATAGTTGCATTTTGTTGTAACTGGTGTTCTTACGCCGGTGCAGACCTTGCAGGTTCTGCAAGATTAAGTTACCCCGCAAACGTAAAAATTATAAGAGTTCCTTGCTCTTGTAGGGTTAATCCATCATTTATATTAAAAGCATTCCAACAAGGAGCAGACGGCGTTATTCTTTGTGGTTGTCACCCAGGGGACTGTCACTATGTAACGGGTAACTACTACACGAGAAGAAGAATGGCTCTTTTATTCGATTTCTTAAACTATATGGGTATAGAAAAAGAAAGAACGAGAGTAGAGTGGGTTTCTGCGGCAGAAGGTGCAAAATTCTCTGCGGTTATGAACGATTTCGTAAAAACCGTAACCGAACTCGGTGAGAATAAGCGTCTTACCGACCTCAGAGTAAAGGAGGGCGAATAAGATGAAAGACGTAGCATTGAAAATGTTAGAACGCGCAAAGGAATTGCTCGCAAGCGGTGAAGTTGCGCGCGTGGTTGCATGGAAGAAGGGTGATTTTTGTTACGATCCTTCTCCTGCAGTATTTGAAACGGTTGAAGAACTTGAAAAAGGTTTTGTATACGATTATTTCTGTGGCGCAAACCTTTCCAAGTATTTGATCGCACAAGCTAAGAAAGAAGGCAAAACGGCTGTATTCCTTAAGCCCTGCGATTCGTACAGCTTTAATCAGCTTGTAAAAGAACATCGCATCAACCGTGAAAACGTTTACGTTATCGCAGTTGAATGTCTTGCGAAGCTTGACGTTGAAAAGATTAAGGCAAAAGGCCTTTCCTTGATTGAAAGCGTGGAAGTGGTTGGCAAAGACGTGAAGGTAACGACGGCATACGGCGAAGAAACGCTCAATAAGCCCGAAGTTGTGCTTACTAAGTGTGAAACCTGCAATAAGACACATCAAGTTAAGGATGAAGAAATTATTCTTCACGAACGTCCTGAACGCGACGTTGATCGTTTTGAAGAGGTAAAGAAGTTGGAAGCAATGACGGAAGACGAACGTTTTGCATTCTGGCGTGAACAGCTCAGCAAGTGTATTCGTTGTAATGCGTGCAGAAACGTATGTCCCGCTTGT
>JAGBSS010000174.1 GCA_017631725.1 Clostridia bacterium
ATCTCACGAACAAGCAATAAATCAATGCAAAAATTATTTAAGCCAATACCCTAACGCAAAAATAACGGCAATAAGCAATACTGCCGTTGCCGCAAAAATGGTTAGCGAAAGTACTTCTTTAGAAATTGCAGCAATTTGCTCGAGAGAATGTGCAGAAATATACGGCTTAAAAATTATTGAATCTAACGTTCAAGATAGTGACAATAACTACACTCGCTTTATTCTGATTGCAAAAGATATGGAATTTTACAAGGGTGCAAGCAAAATAAGTATAATGACCACTTTGCCACAAAACACGCCGGGTAGTTTAAATAAACTCTTATCTAAATTTTCCAATTTAGGGATAAACTTGACAAAACTTGAATCAAGGCCAATTGTTGGTTCTGGCTTTGAGTTTACCTTTTATTTCGACTTTAATTGCGATATAAGGGAAAAAGGTGTAATAAATTTATTAAAAGAACTTGACAATTCAACCGAACAATTTACTTTTTTAGGGGCATATAGCGAAGTTTAAAATGCAAAAATACGCTTTAATAGGAAAAACCTTAAAACATAGTTATAGCAAGATAATTCATTCTTTTTTGGGCGATTATTCTTACGAGTTAGTAGAGTTAGAAGAAAACGAGTTAAAAGAATTTGTAAAAAATAAAAGTTATAATGGTTTTAACGTCACAATTCCTTACAAGAAAAAAATAATAGAATATTTAGACCGTTTAGATGAAAGTGTTATAAAAATGGGTTCCGTTAACACGGTTGCTAAAATAAACGGGCAGTTAGTTGGTTATAATACTGACTTTTATGGTATGCAATATATGCTTTCATTAGCGGGCATATCTTTAAAGGATAAAAAGGTTATAATTTTAGGTACGGGTGGAACTTCTTGCACGGCAATGGCTGTTGCAAAAAGTCAAAACGCTAAAGAAGTTATAGTCCTTTCAAGAAGTGGGGAAATTAATTATTCTAACTATCAAACGCAATGCGATGCACAAGTTATAATAAATACCACCCCTGTCGGAATGTATCCAAATGTTGATGATTGCCCTATAGATTTAGGTGTTTTTAAAAATCTTTCAGGGGTAGTAGACGTAATTTATAATCCAAACCAAACAAAACTAATATACAATGCAAAAAAATTGGGAATTAAATGTTGCAACGGTCTTTCTATGTTGGTTGCGCAAGGCGTGTATGCAAGCCAAATTTGGACGGGCGAAAAAAAAGGAGATGCCGTTGTTAAAAACGTTTTATTTAACGTAGAAGACAAGCTTAAAAACGTTGTTTTAGTGGGGATGCCTTCTTGCGGAAAGTCGGTTATAGGTAAAATTTTAGCAGAAAAACTCAATTTGCAATTTGTAGATTCTGATAAAGAAATAGAAAGAAAAACAGGTTTAACCCCCGAAAAAATAATTTTAGAACAGGGTGAAGATAGTTTTAGAAATATTGAAACTCAAGTTATAAAAGAAATTTGTTCTAAAATAGGAAAGGTTATCGCAACGGGTGGTGGCGCAGTTTTAAAAGAAGAAAATAGGTTTTATTTAAAAATGAACGGAAAAGTGGTTTACCTTGAAAGAGATTTAAATAAACTTTCCATTTTAAATAGACCAATTTCAAAGAGTGTTGGAATAGAAGAACTTTATAAAAAAAGGCACCCAATATATAGCCAAGTGTGTGATATTAGGGTGCAAAACAATTCAGATATTTTAAATGCTGTTAAAGGGGTAATTGAAAAGTTATGAAAATTTTAGTAATAAACGGCGTAAATTTAAATATGCTAGGCATAAGGGAAAAAGACTTATATGGCAATGGTAGTTATAAAAGTTTAATTTCACTAATAAAGTCTTATGCTAAACAAAAGAACGCAAAGGTAAAATGTGTTCAGTCTAATTACGAAGGTAAAATTGTAGAGCATATTCAAAAGGCATACAAAAAATATAACGGAATAGTTATAAATGCAGGGGCGTATACTCACACTTCTATAGCAATTTTAGATGCCCTAAAATCTGTAA
>JAGBSS010000175.1 GCA_017631725.1 Clostridia bacterium
ATATGGAAATTGAAAACAAAAAAACGTTATTTAGTGCAATTCAACCAAGTGGTATTTTAACCATTGGTAATTATTTGGGTGCACTTAAAAACTTTAAAAAATTGCAAGATGATTATAACGGCATTTTTGCACTTGCCGACCTTCATACTTTAACCGTAAAGCAAGAAGTTGGTGCATTAAAAAAGAATACTTACGAACTTGCTGCACTTTATTTGGCAGCTGGTATTGACCCTGAAAAGTCAATTCTTTTTGCACAATCACACGTTCCCGCACACGCGGAACTCGCTTGGATTTTAAATACAATAACTTACCCAGGCGAACTTTCAAGGATGACGCAATTTAAGGATAAAAGTCGTAAACACGAAGATAACGTAAATATGGCTTTAATGGACTATCCTGTGCTTATGGCGGCTGATATTTTACTTTATCAAGCAGAACTTGTTCCCGTTGGTGCAGATCAAAAGCAACATTTAGAACTTACAAGAGATTTAGCAATAAGATTTAACGGCAGATTTGGTGATACTTTTAAGATTCCAGATGGTTATTTTTCTAAAGGTGGTGCAAGAATTATGAGTTTAGCAGAGCCTGAAAGGAAAATGAGTAAATCTGATGCCAATTTAAATGCTTTTATCTCTTTAGATGATGATAAAGACACAATAATTAGAAAATTTAAGCGTGCAGTTACAGATAGTGACAATAAAATTGTGGTTAGTCCTGAAAAACCAGGTATTACAAATTTATTAAATATTTACTCTGTTTTTACCGATACTACAATAGAAGATGCCGAAAAGCAATTTGAAGGCAAGGGCTATGGCGAATTTAAAATTAAAGTTGGCGAAGCCGTTGCAGATAAGGTAGACCCAATAAGGCTATTAAAAAATCAATATTTAAGTGATAAGACTTATTTAGATGAAGTTTTACGCCAAGGGGCAGAAAAAGCCGCAAGGGTAGCATATAGAACACTTTCTAAAGTTTATAAAAAGGTTGGATTAGTTCCGTTAAAAAGGGTATAATGTTCGGGTACGTTAGAAACGATTTACAAAATACGTTCGTTAAAGATACCGTATTAAATCAAGCAATGTATTGTGGGCTTTGTAAAGGAATTGGTAAAACTTGTGGCAGTGTTGCAAGGTTTACCTTAAATTACGATTTGTCCTTTTTATCGCTATTATCGCACAACTTGTTGAATAAAGACGTTGTTATAGAAAAGCAATCCTGCATTGCCCATCACATTGTTAAACGTCCTGTTGCCGTTCCTGATGAATTAACCTTAAGAATTGCTAATTTAAACGTTATTTTGGCTTATCAAAAACTATCAGACGACGTTATAGATAGTGGCAAAGGTAAAATTAAACGCAGTTTTTTCAAAAAAGCCTACGCAAAAGCCTTTAAATCAGAGCCAAAGTTAAACGAAATAGTTTTAAAAAGGTATAAAGAACTTTTAAAACTTGAAAAAAAGAATATCGATAGCATTGATATAATTGCAGACCCGTTTGCGAAAATGATGTCGGAAATCTTCTTGGAAATTTTAGGGGATAAGGCGGGCGAAAACGAACTTAAATTTGCATATAGCCTTGGTAAGTGGATTTATTTAATTGATGCATTAGAGTTTTCAGATTTAATATTTGATTACAATTTTGATAAAATATATTTTCTAAAGCAATATATAAAACAATTCGAAATCGGTAATGAGTATAAAAAGATAAAACATTTATAAGGGGGATTTATGTTTAAAAAGAATATATTTAGGGAATTAAAAGAAAATGATAATGAAATATTTACTAACTTAAATAAGAGAGATTTAGAATATTTATTATCAT
>JAGBSS010000176.1 GCA_017631725.1 Clostridia bacterium
GAAGAAAAACCAAAGGCCATAGAAGAAGAGAAAAAGGTTTTCGTTCCAGAACAAAAAGAAGAACGCAAACTTCCTTCTTTCATTGTTAGAAAAGCAGAAAAAGAAGTTCCAAAGCCAGCTCCTTCCGTTGCTCGCAACAATTCTCAAGATAAAAAGCCTTTCGTTAGACAAGATAGGCCTATAAATACTAATGCAAAAAAACCAAGGGAAGCATACGTTGCTCCACCTGTTGTTGCAAGCAATAACGATAGAAGAAATACCAAAAAACAAAAGAACGAACGTTCATTTGAAGATAAGCACGTTTTAAACAAGCGCGCTTTAATTAGAAATCAAGTAGACGTTTCAGATTTTGATGAAGATAAGAGTGGTTATAGAAAACTTCGCCCTGCTAAAAAGGTTAAAGCGCAAGCAGAAGTTAACACCATAAAAATCGAACGTGCAGTTATTACCACTGAAATTATTCCACTTAAGGTTTTAAGTGAAAAAATTGGTATTACCGCTGCAGAAATTACTAAACGTTTATTTAAAGAAGGTATTTTAAAAACCATTAACGACTCTGTAGATTTCGATACTGCGGCAGTTATTGCAGCAGACATTGGCGTAGAATTAGAACTTAAACTTGATAAAACCGCAGAAGACGTTTTAAGTGAAGGTTTTGAAGAAGAAGAATACGATAGCGCAACGTTAGTTACAAGGCCACCTATTGTCACCGTTATGGGACACGTTGACCACGGTAAAACTTCTATATTGGATAGAATTAGAAAAACGAGCGTAGCTGCAGGCGAAGCAGGTGGTATTACTCAACACATTGGTGCATACCAAGCAGTTGCAGGTGGAAAAACCATAACCTTTTTAGATACTCCCGGTCACGCAGCGTTTACCGCTATGAGAGCACGTGGTGCACAAGCAACTGACATTGCAGTTTTAGTCGTTGCGGCAGACGATGGTATTATGCCACAAACCATAGAAGCAATTAACCACGCAAAGGCGGCGGACGTTCCTATAATTGTTGCTATAAATAAAATTGATAAACCAGAAGCAAATCAAGAAAGAATTAAAACCCAATTAACCGAAAACGGACTTTTACCAGAAGAATGGGGTGGAGACGTTATGGTTTGCCCTGTTTCAGCAAAAACGGGTGCGGGGTTTGACGGGCTTTTAGAAAGCATTAATCTTTTAGCCGAAATTAAAGACTTAAAGGCAAACCCAAATAGAAAGGCAAAAGGTGTTGTTATAGAAGCAAAATTAGACCAATCTCGTGGTCCTATAGCAAACGTTTTAATTCAAAACGGCACGCTTAAAGTTTCTGATAGTGTTGTTGTAGGCACTGTTACAGGTAAAATAAGGGCTATGACGGATGACAAGGGTAGAAGAATTACTTCTGCAGGTCCATCAGTTCCGGTTTCTATTATGGGTTTAGATGAAGTTCCAAACTCTGGCGATATTTTATTTGCCGTAGAACAAGAAAAACTTTCTAAACTCGTTGCAGAAGAAAGAAAGAATAAAGAACGCGAACAAATGATTAAAGCCGCATCTAAAGTAACTTTAGACGACGTGTTTAATAAAATTTCCGAAGGTTCTATGAAAGGTCTTAACATTGTCGTTAAGGCAGACGTTCAAGGCTCTGTAGAAGCGGTTAAGCAATCTTTAGAAAAACTTTCTAACGAAGAAGTTAAAGTAAACGTTATTCACGCAGCGGCAGGTGCTATTAACGAATCTGATATAATGCTTGCAGAATCTTCTAACGCAATAATAATTGGCTTTAACGTTAGACCAGATTCTAACGCAAAACGCATTGCAGAACATAGCGGTGTAGATATTAAGTTATACAGAATTATTTACGAAGCGATTGAAGACGTTCAAAAGGCACTTAAAGGTATGCTTGCACCTAAATTTAAAGAAGTATATCTTGGTAAAGCAGAAGTTAGACAAACCTTTAAAATTTCCGGTGTTGGTATGGTTGCAGGTTGCTACGTTGTTGAAGGTAAAATTCAACGAAATGGTAAACTTCGTATTTATCGTGATGACGTTATGATTTGCGAAGGCAACGTATTACAATTAAAGAGAGTTAAAGACGACGTTAAAGAAGTTGCTCAAGGCTACGAATGTGGTATTTCAATTGAAAGATTTAACGATATTAAAGTTGGCGACTTTATAGAGTGCTACTTAATAGAAGAAACCAAGGAGTAAAATGGACGCTAAAAACAGCCGTATAGAAAAAATAAATGCAGAACTTCAAAAGGATCTTTACGAAGTTATTACAAGAAAACTTAAAAATCCTTTTATTACCGAAATGGTAAGCATAACTGCAGTAGATACGTCGAAAGACCTTAAACACGCTAAAGTTTTTATTAGCGTGTATTCTACTAATTTAGAAAGAAAGGAAAGGACCATTTCTGCTTTAA
>JAGBSS010000014.1 GCA_017631725.1 Clostridia bacterium
TGCCCGATATGGAAAGGCTTTGCAATGTTTATAGATGAATAGTCTATACAAACGGTTTTGCCGTTTCCCATATTAGAAGAACCGTATTGTGCGCCAAGGTCTAAAATTTCAGAAAGAGTTTCTTTTGCAATTGCGTTTCTGTTTAAGCAAAAGTTTAAATAGCCGTTAACAGCCTTTGCAGAACTTATAACGCCATCTAACGGAAAGGTTGATGCTAACTCTTCAGCAATAGCAATTGGCGATTTTCTTAAAATTTTAGAAAGTTTAAAACACGGAAGAGCATAATCGCCATTGTCGGCGTTTTGTGGTATTTCTATAAAAGATGCAACCGTGTCTACGTCTAAAGAACTGATATTTAGTTTGTTTGCAATATAAATTTTGTAATCCATAATAACTCCGCAACTATAATAACACACATTTTACGTTAAATGCAACCTAAAAACTTGAAATTTAAGTTAAAGTGCGTTATAATCTTAAAGTAATTATAATATTTGAGAGAAAAAAAGAAACTTCGTGTATTAGGGCTTCCTAACGTAGGCAAATCAACCTTATTTAATGCAATAACCCACGCAGGGGCAGAATGTGCAAATTATCCTTTTTGTACTATAGAGCCAAACGTTGGTATCGTTGCCGTGCCAGATGAACGTTTAAACGTTTTAGGCAAAATGTATAATACCAAAAAAATAACACCTGCCGTTATAGAATTCGTTGACATTGCAGGGCTTGTTAAAGGTGCAAGTAAAGGCGAAGGGCTTGGCAATAAGTTTTTAGCAAACATTAGGGAAACAGATGCTATTGTTCACGTTGTTCGTTGCTTTGAAGATGAAAATATTACCCACGTTGAAAGTAATATAGACCCTATTAGAGATATTGAAACCATTAATACAGAACTTATTTTAGCCGATTTAGAAAGTTTGAAAAAACGTCTTGATAAAAGTTTGAATATGGTTAAAACAGGTGACAAAAAATATAGAATAGAAGCCGACTTTTACCAAAAGTTATACGACCATATGGAAAAGGGCAACCCTGCAAGAACGGTTAGTTTAAATGATGATGAAAAAGAACTTGTTAAAGACTTGTTTTTAATTACCTTTAAACCGGTTATTTATGCAGCAAACATTAGCGAACGTGAAATGGGAAAAGATGATCGCACTCTCCCCCACGTTTTAAAGGTTAAAGAGTTTGCTAAACAAGAAAACGCAGAAACATTGGTAATTTGTGCTAAAACAGAAGAAGAACTTTCTATGTTAGAACCAGAAGACCAACTTATGTTTTTACAAGATTTAGGCTTAACCGAAAGCGGATTAGATAGGCTTGTAACCGCAAGTTATCGCTTGCTTGGGCTTATAAGTTATTTAACGGCAGGCGAAAAAGAAGTTAGGGCTTGGACAATAGAAAACGGCACAAAAGCCCCACAAGCTGCAGGTAAAATTCATAGCGACTTTGAAAAAGGCTTTATAAGGGCAGAAATTGTAGACTATAACGTTTTAGTTGAACTTGGCTCTTTTAACTTAGCAAAAGAAAAAGGCAAAGTTCGCTCTGAAGGCAAAGATTACGTTGTAAAAGACGGCGACGTTGTTCTATTTAGATTTAACGTTTAAAATTTAGAAATTATATAAAAAACACCACCTAAAAGGTGGTGTTTTAAATTTTTATATAATTTGTTTTGCGTTAAAATAGCAAAGATTTTTACATAAGGTTATTGCCGATTTTTTATCATATTCTCCACTATCAACCTTTTCGCCCACAAACGAGCAAAGTATTCTACGGAAAAAGTCAAATCTAACGTAACTAGAAAAACTTCTTGAATCGGTTAGCATACCTAAATTATTGCCAAGGCAAGCATATTCGGAAATTACAGATAAATTGCGCTTAATTGCCTGCACCGTGTCGTTAAACCACCATGCTGCACCCATTAAAACGTTTCTAAATGCACCTGAAACAGATGCTAATGCTGTTAAAGTTGCATCGTTAAGGGTGTATAAAATGGTTTTTGGCCTGTCTTGGTCATCTGTTTTATTTAAAAAGTTCACAAGGTTTTTAACACTTGGAGGTTCGGAAACAACGTCGAATCCACTATCTACCCCACAATTTTTAAATCCGCTTGGGTTTACGTTTCTTGTAACGGCAAAGTGTAATTGCATTGTTATATTGCGCTTTTTATACTCTTTAGTAAGCCACAATAAAATATATCCTTTTAAACTTTCCTTTTCTTCTATAGATGCGTTATTTAAATTGCCAAAAATTTTTGTGGCTTGCTCTTCAGTTGCATAGGTTTCTGGAAAGCGGTCAAAACCGTGGTCGGAAATAACACAACCTTTTTTTACAAAGTAATTTAACCTGTTTTCTAATGCAGTTAAAAGGTCAGATAACCCATTAATTTTTACCCCTGAAACAGATGATAATTTATCTAAATAATCTTGTTCAAAATTAAATAGTTTGTCCGGTCTAAACGTGGGAGAAACAATTGTATTTCCGTGTTTGCCGTGATCTAAAAGGTCATCTATCGGGTCATCTGTGGTGGCAACGTATTCTACGTTAAACCTTTTTAAAAGGTCTAAAACAGTAAGATTTTTAAGTTTTGCATTAGCTAAATTGTAAATTTCTTCTGCCGTGTCTAAGTTTAATGGCTTGTTAATATTAAAAACAAGTTTTAACTCTAACTGCGTCCAATAATAAAGTGGATTGCCTATTAAATTGGGCATAATTTCTGCATATTTAAAAAACTTTTCTTTAAAAGTTGCATCGCCCGTTATATACTTTTCTTCTACCCCGTTTAAACGCATTGCACGCCATTTATAGTGGTCTGCTTTTAGCCAAAGTTCGCCAATATCACTAAAACCGCAGTCGTTTGCAATTTGGCTTTGGTTTAAATGGCAATGATAGTCTATAATTGGTAAATTTTTTACCATTTTATATAAAAACTTTGCGTTTTTGCCCTTTAATAAAAGATTTTTATCAAAAAAACTTTTCATTTTATACTCCGCTATATGCCGAGAATCCACCATCGACAGGGATAATAGTACCTGTTACAAAACCACTCGCACTATCATATGCAAGCCATAAGAGTGTGCCAATTAAATCGGAAATTTCGCCAAACTTCTTCATTGGGGTTGCCGATAAAATTTTATTTGTTCTTGCTGTTGGAGTGCCGTCTGGATTAAAGAGCAATGCCCTATTTTGGTTAGTCACAAAAAAACCTGGGGCAATTGCGTTGCACCTTATATTGCAAGGAGCA
>JAGBSS010000177.1 GCA_017631725.1 Clostridia bacterium
CATATTTTTTATCCGCATTTTCAAGTTGATTTTTTAAATATAAAATTTCTGGCAAGTACCTATTTTGCATACATACGCCAAGTTTTGCAGTAGAATTTTCTTCTGCCTTTAAAATGCGTTCTAAATCTTGTTCGCTTATTCCAAGCGGTTTTTCGCACAATACGTTTATACCTAAATTTAACGCATATACCACCATATCTGCGTGGAGATAGTGCGGGGTGCAAACGTGTACAACGTTTGGCTTAATTTCCGTTAGCATTTTTTTATAATCGGTGTATTTAGCGCATGTAAAGTCTTTTAGTTTACCTTCATCTACGTCGCAAACAGCGGAAAGTTCTACACCAAGTTCGTTTAAAACTTGCAAGTGAACTTCTCCTATAACACCAAGACCAATTAAGGCAACTTTCATTTTATTTACTCCCATAAGTTCCTAAAGTACCAACCACTTTGTTGTCATCTACTTGTTTTAACCTTGAATTTGCCCTTTTTACGTTAAGTTCTTTTAAGTATTCATCTTCATCAACAGGTAAATTTACTTGAACGCCACCTTTAAAGCCGGAATATTCTATTGCGTTCATAAGTTCTACACCATTAATGCCTTCTGTTCCTTCTACGAAAAATTCTTCTAATCCTAAAAGAGCATTGGCAAAGTTATTTATTATTCCCGCGTGTTGTGGATTTTTACCATCTGTTTCTACAACTATTTTTTCCGTTTCTGGGCGAGCAAATCCGTTTTCAGATGTTTTAGAGAACTCTATACTATCTTCTTTGTTTTTGATAAAGATAAGTTCGTTGGTTTCGCCATCGCAAACAAGTTTACCTTTAGAACCGGAAACTTCAAACCTGTTTGTACCGGGTGTTTCGCCCGTGGTAGTTATAAACGTTCCCGTTGCACCGTTTTTATATTCGAAATAAGCAGTGACTTCATCTTCTACTTCTACGTCGTGCCATTTGCCATATTTACAAAATCCGTTAACTTTTACAGGAAGTTCCCCAACAACCCATTGAATTAAGTCTAATTGGTGTGGGCATTGATTAATTAACACACCACCGCCTTCACCTGCCCAAGTTGCACGCCAAGAGCCAGAATCGTAATAACTTTGAGTTCTGTACCAATTGGTTATAACCCAATTAACCCTTTGAAGTTCTCCAAGTTCACCATTTTTAATTATTTCTCTCATTTTTCTATAAACACAATTTGTGCGTTGGTTAAACATCATTGCAAAATGAACGTTGGTTTTTTTAGCAACGTTATTCATTTCTTTAACCTGTTTTGCATAAACGCCTGCAGGCTTATCACATATAACGTTAAGACCACTATTTAAACAATCTATAACAATTTCTGGGTGAGAATAGTGTGGTGTTTCAACCAAAACTGCATCTATTAAACCGCTTTTAAGCATTTCTTTATAATCGGTAAAGGTTGCAACGTTTTTATTTTTAGTTTTTTCCAATAAATTGTTAATTTTTACCTTATTAAGGTCGCATACTGCCGTAACAATGCCGTTTTCTATTTCGCCATTGTCAAAAATGTTTAAAACGTACGTAGACCCTTGATTTCCAAGACCAATAATACCAAATCTTACTTTTTCCATAAAATCTCCTATATAGTTTTAAGATAATCTATGCTTTTTTTAATTTCCGCAAACGGATTTGCGTAATCTGTTGCATCATCTTGCTCTACTAAAAAGTATTTTGCAGCACAATTTTTCCAAGCACCTATAATACTTTTCATATCTAACGAGCCGTGCCCTACCGGTGCAAAGTTAGGAATATACCCAACCGGAGCACTTTCATCTTTTTTAATGCCGTAATCTTTTAAATGAACGCACTCTATTCTACCATTTAACCTTTCTGCAAAAGTTATGGGGTTATAGCCTGCGTTTTGAACCCAATAAGAATCTAAAGTAAAATTGACAAACGGTGCGTTTTCTACCATGTAATCAAAAATGGTTTTTCCGTTTTTAAGTTTGTAAAACTCTAAAAAGTGATGATGGTAAAAAAGTTTTCCGCCAAGTTTGGCAATTTTTTCGCCTGCTAAATTAAACTCGTCAATTTTTTTAGTCCAATCTTCTTCATTTTTAGTGCTATCTATTGGAATTATACCAAGCCCTATGTTTTTACAACCAAACGATGCGTGTTCAGTAAACAATTTTTCCGTATCGAAAACAATTCTATCGTATGGAACGTGAGTTAAAACAACTTCTAACCCACTTTCTTCTTTAACCTTTTTTATTAGGCTTGGGTTAAATGGAGCACCAGAAAACTGAATATACTCGTACCCCATTTCTTTTAATTTTACTGCCGTATTTAAAAAATCATTTTCAGTTGATATTTGATTTCTTATAGAATAAAGATTTAAACCTGCTTTCATTATTTAACAAACTCACCATTAATTTCCCTATATCCGTTTTTAACTAAAAGTTCTTTTAAAGATTTAACCGCAAAAGCAAAGGCTTCTACGTTAGAAGTGAACTTAAACTTATGTTTCATTTCCGTGTTGTCCACTTGTTTAAAAGCATCGAACACGGCAAGGTGTGGCTCTAACGTTAAAACTGTATCTTTTTCTATCATACCCACAAGTTTATTGATATCGCCATCGCCATAACCGGCAGGAACAAGCTCACCCGTCTTTTCCACAACGTCTTTAATATGGAAATAATCTGACCTGTTATGGAGAGCAAGCAAAGTATCGTTAGACTTTTCACCAACTTGAATATAGTTTGCAGGGTCGTAAACAGACTTAATGCCTTTTACGTTTTCTAAAACGTCTATAACCCTTGCTAAATTATCGCCGTAAATTTCTTTTTCGTTTTCGTGGTAGAGTTCTACGTTAAACGAACTTGCAACTTCTACCATTTTATTTAAGTTGTCTAAAACTTTTTGTCTTTCGGTATATGCGTTGTAAAAAGAGAACACCCTTATTTTATTTGTTTCTAAAGCACAAGCGTTTTCACATACCCTTTTAATTGTTTCTATATATTCGTTAAAGTTAACGTTTATATCCACCTTACCTAAAGGTGAGCCAACAGACCAAACTTTAATGCCACCATCTGCAAAAATTTTACAAAATTCTTTACACTCTTTAGCATTATAGTCCGCCACGTTTTTACCATTTATAAAACGTGGTTCCGTTAAATAAACGCCACAATTATTAAGTTCTTTAATCTGACCTTGTATGCTTGTTGCCGCTTCATCTGAAAAGGCAGCCAATCTAATTTTCGCCATAAAACACTCCCACTATAATATCGTAATTAGATTATAGCATTTATTTTTTATAAATTCAATGCATAATATTATTTTTAAGGCACTTTTTTAGCACAAACTTACGAAATGATTGACTTATTTTTTTGTTTATTGTATCATTTAAATATGAAAATGATTTATTACCGCCATAACAAGGCATCTACTATGCCAGACGTTATAGAAAAAGCAGAAATTACTTTTAACGAACTAACTTTTGTAATTAAAGGTGAATTAAATTATTTGGTTAATGAAAATAGTTTCTCGGTTAAAACGGGTGACTGTATTTTTATCAATGCGGGAAGTGTTAGAGAACGGTCTTTATCTAAAAATTCCGATTACGTTAGTTTTAATTTTACCGAAGATTGCTCTTTTGTATCAGTGGAACATTTTATAAACTGCATAACGCCTGAAATAAACCTTATTATTTCTGCTTGTGATGAAATTCACGGCAGTTATTATAGTTGGGAAGACAAAATTGCAAATGCCGTAAGTCTTATAATTAAAATAATTAAGGACAATCAAATTTCAAATAAAGAAAACCCTTTAATTTTAAAAATTAAAAGGTTTATAATGAAAAACTATTCTTCTAAACTTTCGCTTGCAAGGGTTGCTAAAGAAGTTGGCTATTCCCCAAACTATTGCGATACGCTATTTAGAAAAAATACCGGCCACGCAATAACCGATTTTATTATTAAGGAAAGGATGAAAGAAGCAAAAAGGCTTTTAGCAGAAGGTGTTTATTCTTTAAAGAAAATTGCCTTAACCATTGGCTACGAAGATTATAACTATTTCACAAGAACGTTTAAAAAGCAATGCGGTTATACGCCTAGCCAATATAAAAGTAAATTAAAGTAAAAAGAGCCATTTGGCTCTTTTTTTATCTGTTTTTAATAATTTCCCTAAAAAACCCCACAAATATTGCCAAAACACATATCAACGCTTCCATAAACATTTACCCCCTTGTTATTATACCTTTATTTTAATGCGTGTTATTGACATACGGATGTCTTATTTAAAAAATTTTTAATTTAATTTATTTGCACTATCTATTGCAATAAAGAGAAAAAACATTTATAATAAAAATATGAAAATTTTATCTCCCGCAGGTAATTTTAATAGCCTTAAGGCGGCTATTTTAGGCGGAGCAGACGAAGTTTACCTTGGCGTAAACGAGTTTAACGCAAGAAACAATATAGACGGGTTTACAAAAGAAAATTTAGAACAGGCAATTGACTTTGCGCACTTATTTGGCGTTAAAGTATTTTTGGCGTTAAACGTTTTATTTTCTAATTCAGAAATAGAAAAAGCTGTAGAACTTGCCCTTTTCGCCTATAACGTTGGAATAGATGCTATTATTGTTCAAGACGTTGGGCTTGCCCATATTTTAAGTAAAAATTACCCAGAAATTGAACTACACGCAAGCACTCAGATGGCTATTCATAACCTTGAAGGGGTTAAATTTTTAGAGCAGTTTAATTTTAAACGGGTGGTTTTAGCAAGGGAAACACCACTCAATGAAATTAAAAGAATAAGGGAAAATTCTGATATAGAAATTGAATATTTTGCCCACGGTGCGCTTTGTGTAAGTTTTTCCGGAAACTGCTATTTAAGTTCTTACCTTTTTAATGCAAGTGGTAATCGTGGTAAATGCAAACAACTTTGTAGGTTACCTTATTCATTAAATTTTAAAAATAAGCAACTAAAACAAGGCTATCTTTTAAGCCCTAAAGATTTTTGCTTAATAGATAATTTAACTGAACTTGAAAACGTTGGTGTGACTTCTATTAAAATAGAAGGAAGAGCAAGAAGACCTTTTTACGTTTACACCACAACGGCACAATATAAAAATGCTCTTTTAGGCAAAAAGGTAGACTATAATAGTTTATGTTTAGCATTTAACAGGGGTTTTACACAAGGATATTTTAAGGGAAACGGAGAAATTATTTCTAACTTTAACAACCACTCTGGCATACAAATTGGCATTATAAAAAACTTTGTTAAGGGCAAAAATTTTAACGAAATTTTCATTGAATCTTTCTACCCTATTTCTAAAAAGTCCGTTCTTAAATTTTATAATTTAACTAATGATGAAACGGGTTCTATTTCCGCCTATGATATTAGTAAAGTTTCTAATAATTTATATAGAATTACAGGCAAAACTAACGCATTTATTGGAGATAAAGTACACTTAATATCAGATGGAGAAAAAGAAGATAACCTTAATTGCCTTGTCCCTAAACAAAAAGTAGATTTAACAATTTTTGCATTTAAAAATACTCCTATTAAGGCTCAATATTTTTTAAACGGTATAGCTAATGAAGTTACGGGTGAAATTTTAGATAAAGCGGAAAATAAACCACTTGAACAAAGCGAAATTGTTGCTAACTTTAATAAATCGGAATATTTTACTGCAAACGTTAATTTTAAAACTGATAATCAATCTTTTATGGTTAAAAGTGCACTTAACGGGTTTAGAAGAAAGGTTTTTGAAGATATTTATTTTAGTTTAGTTTCTATTTCAAAAAGAAATTTACAATTTAAAAAATTAGAAAATATTCCATCTTTTACCCCGTTTACAGATTTTAATTATACTGAAGATAAGGCTAAAATCACGGGCAAAAACGTTATATATTCCCCTGAAAACTACTGCGAAAAAGAAGTTAAAGAATTTGTAGAAATTTGCAAAAATAACGGCATTACCGGTTATCTCGATTTGCCAAATTATGCCACCGAAAAAGATATAATAATTTTAAAAGATATTGTAGAAAAAACCGGAGTAAATATCGTTGCAAACAACGCATATGCCCTTTTCTTTAACTGCAATAAAATTATTGGTGCAGGGCTAAACGTGTATAATGGGTTTGCTAAAAATCTATTCAATTTAAACTGCATAACGGCAGAAGGAGAAAATTCTTTTAAATTTGCTTATATGACTTTAAAGCATTGTCCGTTTAAAAATCATTTAAACGCAAGTTGTAATAACTGCCCTTATGAAAAAGGGTATACCTATAAACTATCAGATGGAAAAGAATTTAAATTAAAGCGCAAAAAAGTTTGTGAATGCACATTTTATTTAACAGATTAAAAAAATCGTTGCTGTTTGCAACGATTTTTCTTTTTTTTATTTTCTAAATAATTTTCTCATAAATGCTGGGAGTTCTCTGCCCTTTGGCTCTTCTTTAACTTCTTCTTCCACCTGAACAACTTCTTCTACAACAGGTTTTTCAGGAACGGCTGTCACAGAAATAATTTCTTGAACGGCTTGTTCTTTTTGTTCTTCACTTTCTATTTTGCGTAAAAGTGGTGGGAGAGTTAAATCTGGTTCTTCTTTTGCTTGACCTATTGTAATTGGCTTTTCTTCTTCCCTTTCAGAAAGTGGTGTAAAACCTGTTGCAATAACTGTAATTTTTACTTCTTCCGTCATATTTTCATCAATTGTAGTACCAAAAATTATGTTTGCAGAAGAATCTATAATACCTTGAATTAAGGTTGCTGCTTCGTAAGATTCTGAAAGCATTAAG
>JAGBSS010000178.1 GCA_017631725.1 Clostridia bacterium
AGAAGTGTTTACTTCTGCCATGAACGACGTAGAAGCAGACGTTAAAGGTAAATCCGATTTACAATTATTAGATATTGCCGAACAAATTAAACAAGATTATGAAGATAATCCTACCATTTCCTTAACTTACCTTGCCGAAAATTACAACGTTAAAGAGATTAACGTTGTTGACGCGGACAATAAAATTAAACAATCTACAGAGCCAAAAAATATAGATTATATAATGACTTCGAACGACCAGTCCAAACAGTTTGTAGAAGAGTTAAAGAAAGAGAATTATTTCGTTCAAGAATACGGTCCAATTGGCATGGATTCAAGTATATGGCGAAAATACGCCGCGATAAATCTTGCCAATGGTGGTTTTATTCAAGTTGGATACGATGCAGAACAGTTCCATAAAGACATTGAAAAATTTGTTATAGACGTAACTAAAAACAGGCACGTTGGTAATAACGGATTCGTTGCCGTGTGCAATAGCGAGTTTAAATTAGTTATAAACAACGAATATGCTAACAAGCATATTTCATCTATAGGAATTGAACCGCCAGAAGAAATGCTAAACGGTGAAGATGCTACAAAACTTTACACGGCAGATATTATTAATTTAGAAACGGAATATAAAGAAACTTATATGTACGTTTTCAAGTTCGTCGAAGGTTATTACATAATTGCCGCAATGCCAGAAGTAGAAGCAACTTTTATGCGAGATGCATCTATTTACACGGCAGTATTTATGCAAATATTAATTTTTGCAGCTTTGTTAGTGTTTATTTACATTCTTATAAAGAAAGTTATTATAAACAACCTTAAAAAGGTAAACCACACTCTTGGCAAAATAACGGGTGGTGACCTTGACGTAACGGTAGACGTTAGGGCAAATGAAGAGTTTGCATCACTATCAGATGATATTAACTCTACGGTTACCACCTTAAAAAGATACATCGCAGAAGCGGCTGCAAGAATTGATAAAGAGTTAGAATACGCAAAACAAATTCAACTTTCCGCTCTTCCAACAAACTACCCTAATAACCAAGACTACACTATTTTCGCTCAAATGATAGCGGCAAAAGAAGTGGGTGGTGATTTTTACGATTTCTATAAACTTAACGAAAACACGGTTGCCTTTTTAGTGGCAGACGTTTCTGGTAAAGGTATTCCTGCCGCAATGTTTATGATGACGGCAAAAACAATAATTAAAGACCTTGCCGAAAGGGGATTATCAGTTAACGAAGTTTTAACACAGGCAAACGAAAAACTTTGTGAAAATAACGAGTCGGGTATGTTTGTCACCGCTTGGATGGGTATTTTAGATATTAACAGCGGAAAATTGCAGTTTGCAAATGCAGGGCATAATCCACCACTTTTAAAAAGGGCAAACGGAACTTTTGAATATCTAAAAACACGTGCAGGGTTGGTTCTTGCCGGTATGGAAGGCATTAAATATCGTTCTAATGAAATTACACTTTGCGCTGGGGATAGGTTGTTCTTATACACCGATGGCGTTACAGAAGCGACAAATACAGAAAATCAACTTTACGGAGAAGAAAGGCTTTTAGAGTTTATGAATAAAAGCTTAAACTTAGAGGCAACTGCTGTTTTACCTATGTTAAAGGCTAATATAGACGAGTTTGTTGGCAAAGCACCACAGTTTGATGATATTACAATGCTAACGTTTGATTACAAGCATAAAAAGGGAGATGAAGAAATGTCAACTAAAGTATTTCCTGCAAGATTAGAAGCCTTGTCAGACGTTCTTGCCTTTATAGAACAAAAACTTGAAGATTGGCAATGCCCACTTAAATTACAAATGGCAATTTGTGTTGCTATAGAAGAAATTTTTGTCAACGTTGCTAAATATGCTTATGGCAATAGCGATGGAGAAGTAGAGTTTAACCTTTGCTTTGATAGTGAAAGTAGAAACGTCACCTTCCAAATGATAGATAGTGGCGTTAAGTTTGACCCATTGCAAAAACCCGATCCAGACATTACTTTATCTGCAGAAGATCGCGATATCGGAGGTTTAGGAATTTTTATAACTAAAAAAACTATGGATAGCATTTCTTATGCTTATAAAGATGGTAAAAATATTTTAACAATGATTAAAAAGATATAAAGGAGAACAATAAAATGACGATTGAAATTAAGAAAGACGTTCAAGATATCACCATTGAGATAGTTGGTAGACTTGACACAACCACTGCTCCTTCGTTAGAAAAAGCCATTAACGAAGAAGTGGGCGAATGCAAAAATCTAATATTAGATTTAAAGGGTCTTGAATATATTTCAAGTGCAGGTCTGCGTGTTATTTTAGGTGCTCAAAAAAAGATGCAACAAGTTGGCACTATGAAAGTTAAAAACGTTTGCGAACTTGTTATGGAAGTTTTCGAAATAACGGGCTTTTGCGACGTTTTAACTATTGAATAAAGGTAAAACCATAAAAAAGGAGAGCATTATGATATCTAATATATGCAAAATAGAAAATGGTACGACAGACCTTTTCTGTATATTAAACGAAAGCAAAAAAGTTGCAGTATATAACGACTTAAACGACAAACAAACGTTGCAACTACGTTTAATTTGCGAAGAACTTGATGCGATGTTGCCAAATATTATCAACAACTTTAGTGGAGATTTTTGGATTGAGTTTGAAAACGGGGTTTGCAAAGTAAATGCTTGCGTTGATATTCCAGAACTTTCTTCTGAAGAGAAAGATGAGTTAATTAAGGTGGCGAAAAATAAAAAAAATGCCGCAGCCGTTGGCATAGTTGGGAAAATTCGTTCTGCAATAGAAAGTTTCTACTTAAACAAAAACAATTTAGAAGCTTACAATATGTCAATGCTTTTTAACAGCGCAATAGAGTATAGCGTTGGTATGGAATCTACCTATAATTGGAGTCTTAACAGGTATAGAACAGTTGTGAAAGAAGACAACAAAGAAGACTGGGATGAACTTGAAAAGTCTATTATAGCAAACCTTGCCGATGACGTTATTGTTGGTGTTAAGGGAAAAAGGGCAAATATCGTTGTTGTAAAAAACTTTAAATGAGGTTAAACTAATGAACTTAAAAAGCAGACTTATTTTAGAAGATTACAGAAAGCAAAGGCAAGATTTTGTTAAACTTGGAGACGTGGCACACGCAATGCTTGCTGATATTGCTAAAGAATTGGGTTTAACCGTTTTAGCAGTAGAGCACAGGGTAAAAGAAGAAAAAAGTTTAGCCGGAAAACTTGAAAGAAAGGGTGATTGCTACAACACCTTAGAAGATATAACAGATATTTTAGGTTGCCGTGTTATTTGTTTCCTTTCCGATGAAATAGATAAAATAGGTAAAAAGGTAGAAGAAAGGTTTGTTATCGATTGGGAAAATTCTTCTGATAAACGCACTCTTTTAAAGGAAAATGCATTTGGATATTTATCTCTTCACTACATTTGTTCTTTGCCTTTTGGCGATAAATGGCCAGATGAAATTTGTGGCAAAAAATTTGAAGTTCAAATAAGAACAATTTTACAACACGCTTGGTCTGCGATTCATCACGATATTGGTTATAAAAGCGATTTTGGTGTTCCAAGAGATATTAACAGGCAGTTTGCAAGGCTTGCTGGTTTATTAGAACTTGCCGATGATGAGTTTGTTCGTGCTCGTGATAATATGCTCAATTACACCGAAGATATTAGAAAACGTATTATAACCGACGATGCAGACGACGTGACTATAAATATGATATCTCTTAACGAATACGTTTTACATAATAAAAAGATGCAACAATTAATTAAGGAGATAGCCGATATTTCAAATGCGGAAATTAAGCCTATCGACCCAGAAAGTTATATTCCACAACTTGCATTTTTAGGTGTGAAAAAACTTGGCGATATAGAGATAATGATAAAAGAAAACTATGCTCTTTCGATAGAACTTGCAAAAAAAGCGTTAGCCAATGCAGACCTTGATATAGTTTCTTCAAGTGTTGCACTTAGGTTTTTATGCCGTGCAGAACTTATAAACAAAAATTATCAATTTGATAAGATTGTAGAATTTTTAAACATTTCTTTAAGAAACAAAGAAAAGGCAGAAAGACAAGCATCGCTTTTGTTAAAACAAAAGGGGGCTTTAAATGGCTGATAGCGAAAGAGTTAAAGCCGCTTTAAGCTTTGCAACAGAAAAACACAAAGGTCAAAAGCGAATTGGTGGCTCTGACTATATAACTCATCCTATAGCCGTTTGCGAAATGATGAAAAACAACGGCTATGGAGAAGATTATCAAATTACCGCACTTTTTCACGACTTGTTAGAAGATACCGATGCAAAAGAAGAAGAAATTTTAAAGTATGGGAATAAAGAAATTCTTACGGCGGTAAAACTTTTAACAAAGCAAAAAAGCTACGATATGAAAGAGTACGTGTCGGCAATTAAAAACAACGAAATGGCTTTCAAGGTAAAGGCGGCGGACAGATTACATAATTTGCAAAGCGCTTTTTTGACAAGTGTAGAGTTTAAAAGAAAGTACATTTTAGAAACGGTAGACTGGTATTTAGACTTTTCTCCAGAAATTAAAAAGGTAGTAAAAAAATTGGCGGAGAGCCTTAATACCCCTATAACGGAGTTGTCGTTTTTGTACACACCCGTAGAAACGTGGAAATTATAAAAAGTAAAAAAGGAGATTTATTGTGACTATTGAAAAAATTTTAAATGGCGAAAATGCAACCCTTGTAATAGCAGGTAGATTAGATACGCAAACTGCACCAGAACTTGAAAAAGAATTAGATGGCATTGTTTCTGGCTTAAAAGAATTAACCTTTGACATGAAAGGGTTAGAATACGTTTCTTCTGCAGGTTTAAGGGTTATTTTAAAAGCACAAAAAATTATGAACACTCAGGGTTCAATGAAACTTATCGGTGTTAACGATAGCATAATGGAAGTGTTTGATATAACCGGATTTTTAGATATTCTTACCATTGAATAATGAATAAAATTTTATTTGTAAATGCGTGTGTTAGACCATCTTCACGCACGCTTGAACTTGCAAATTATCTTTTAACAAAACTTTCAGGCAAGGTAGAAGAAGTTAATTTATATAATTGTAAAATGTTACCACTATCTTTATCTTTAATGCAGTTAAGGGATAATGCAAGTAAAAGTAACAACTTTTCCGATGGTGTTTTTGACCTTGCAAAACAGTTTGCAAGTGCAGAAACAATAGTTTTTGCTGCGCCTTATTGGGACTTATCCTTCCCATCTGTTGTAAAAACCTATTTAGAGCAGATTACCGTAAACGGACTTACCTTTAAATATGGCGAAAATGGAATACCAAAGGGGCTTTGCAAGGCTAAAAGGTTAATTTACGTTACAACGTCTGGCGGACCAATAATACATAATTTTGGCTACGATTACCTTTCTTGTCTTGCTAAAAACTTTTACGGTATAGCGGAAACAACGTGCATAAAAGCAGAAGGTTTGGATATTTACGGTGCAAACGTAAAAGAAATTTTAGAAAACGCAAAAAATTCTATCAACGCAATATATTAAATTAGTAAAACCGGTGAGTTAAGCGCCGGTTTTTTTATTTTAATTTAAACGTGCTTTTTTAAGAAAATATCTTGAAATTGTATATTCTTTTTGGTAAAATTATAATTGTATTAAACCATTTAATTTACTTTAAATTTTTATTTAAAAAGGGGAACAAAAGTGCTACCAACATTAAAAGAAGTAAAACAAATAGAAAACAACTTTCCCACTACTTGGCAAACGGTTATATTTAGGAACTATGGCATGGTTAAAACAAAACTTATTGCCAAAGTTTTATCTTGCCAAGAAAAAGTGGTTAAAATAGAAGCAAAAAGATTAGGTTTAAAAAAGATAAAATATAATGCAGATTGGCAAAAAAAGGGGTATAT
>JAGBSS010000179.1 GCA_017631725.1 Clostridia bacterium
GAACCAATCCAAGTAATATTAGCCTGATTACCATCGAAAGCATTAATAAATAGTATTGATGTAATGTCTGAAGATGGGGTAATTTCAAACATGTACTCATTATAAACATTATCGTTTAAAAGTGCGTTATAGTTTTCTATCACGTTTAAACGGTAGGCTTTAATCATAAATTAATTCACCTTTTTATCGCAGTAAACACACCTTAAAACCGATTGATCTGTTTCAGATGGTTTTGCAATATTTACAAGTTCTTGTTCTACCATAGAAATACACTTTTTGTTATGGCATTTATAGGTCGAATAAACAAAATCTTCACGGTCTATTGTAAACGGACTATCATCTTTTTCCCTTATTTCTAAAAGTTTTAAAATAAGAGCCATACGCATATACTTGCCGTTTAAAACTTGTTTAAAATAACACGCTCTATCATCTTTATCAATGGCAACGGAAATTTCGTTCACCCTTGGCAATGGATGTAAAACAATGGTGTCAGATTTTGCTTTTTCCATTTTTTCTGCAGTTAAAATATAACTATCTTTAAGTCTTTCGTATTCTTCTACGTCGGCAAAACGTTCTTGTTGAACCCTTGTCATATACAATACGTCAAGACTTGGTAAAGCACTTTCTAAATCGGTTGTTTCTACGTAATCCATATTGTTTTTTTCCAAAATATCATGTTTTACGTATGCGGGAACCATTAATTCTTCTGGAGAGATTAATACAACCTTTATACCCGTGTATCTTGAAAGAGCACCTAATAAAGAGTGTACCGTTCTGCCATATTTAAGGTCACCACAAAAACCAACCGTTAAATTGTTAAGTCTACCCTTTTCCCTTTTAATGGTTAAAAGGTCTGCAAGTGTTTGGGTTGGGTGTTTATGTCCGCCGTCACCTGCGTTAATTACCGGAATAGATGCGTTTAATGCAGCAACAAGTGGTGCACCTTCTAATGGGTGGCGCATTGCGATAATATCTGCATAGCAACTTATAACTTTTGCAGTATCTGCCACGCTTTCACCTTTAGATGCAGATGAAGAATTTGCCGAGGAAAAACCTATAACGTTTCCACCAAGTTCTATCATAGCCGCTTCAAAACTTAATCTCGTTCTTGTAGATGGCTCGAAAAACAAGGTTGCTAATTTTTTACCCTTGCATTTTTCTGAATACTTTTTAGGATTTTCTATAATATCACTTGCAACGTCAATAAGTCCATCTATTTCTTCTACAGATAAGTCTACTATATCTATAACGCTTCTCATTTTTATCTCCTGTTATTTTATCCAACTTTCATCAGATGGATTGTTTCTAAATGCTATAAGCCTTTCTATATCTTCTTTTTCAATATAACCTTCTTCTGCGGCAACGCTTGCAATGGTATCAAAATCGGTTAAGGAAATATTTTTAACGTTAGCTGCGGCAAGGCGGTCTAACCCCTTTTGCATACCGTATGTAAAAATACTTGCAACACCTAAAACTTCTGCACCGGCTTCTCTTAAAGCATCTACAACTTCTATAACGCTACCACCTGTTGAAATAAGGTCTTCTATAACGACAACTTTTTGACCTTTTTCAAGTTTGCCTTCTATTCTGTTTTGTCTGCCGTGGTCTTTGTTGCCAGAGCGAACGTATCCCATTGGCATACCTAAAATATGACCTATTATTGCTGCGTGAGCAATACCGGCAGTAGAAGTTC
>JAGBSS010000180.1 GCA_017631725.1 Clostridia bacterium
GGCGGTCAGGCTAATATCTGTGTGGCTTATGCTACAAAGCGTTACAGAAGTAACCTTATAAATTGGGGTATGATTCCTTTCTTAAGTAAAGAAAAGTTTGCTGTTAACGATTACGTTTATATTGAAAAGGTAAAAGAAGGAATTATTAACGGCGCTAAAGAATTTAAGGCAAAAGTAATTGGAGAAAATTCTCGAGATATAGTTTTATATCTTGATCCGTTAACTCCAAGTGAAAAGGAAATTATTTTAAAAGGTTGTTTAATAAACTACTACAAAAAATAAAAATCATTAAATATTAAAAACACCCAAAAGGGTGTTTTTTTTATGCTTTAAGCATAAAGTATACGGGGGAGATTATGGCTTTTTTAGATAGTGAAATAAAAAATTTAAGCGGCGGCGGAATAATTCCTAAATTTAGAGCAATTTTTATGGGGGATAGTTCCGTTTATATAGAAAGCGTTTTAAACATTAAAAGTTATTCGGAAAAGGAAATAGTTTTAGGTGTTAAAAAGGGCGTTTTATCTGTTTCGGGAGAAGATTTGTTTATAAAAAAATATTGTGCGGGAGACGTTTTAATTTGTGGAAAAATTTCTGGCTTTTTAATAAAGTAAAAGGGCTTACCTATTCTACTTTTTCGATAGAAGGGCTAAACGTAGAATTCTTGTTAAATAGGCTTAAAAAAAATGGGGTTAACGTTTATAACGTTAAAAGAATAACGGCTAAAAAAACTATTATAACCGTGCCGTATAACCATACTAAAAAATTTTTTGCAATTAGCAAAGAATTGTGCTATAATGTTAAAAAGGTAAAAAGCGGTGGAAGATACTACCCTTTTATAAGATTTATTTCTTCTATTTCGGTTGTTTTAGGCATTTTATTTTTTTCTCTTTTTACCTATTTTTCATCTAACCTTGTTTACACCATAAGTTTTTATGGTTCTGGGGCAAAACATCAAGTAGCAGTTAAAGAATATTTTTCTGCTCTTGGCGTTAAAAAGTTTAGTTCTTTTAAAAGCATTAACTTAAAAGAACTTTCTAAAGACATAGTTTTATCCGTTGGCGACGTTGCCTTTGCAGAGTGCGTTCGCCGTGGCGGAGAATTAAAGGTTTATTTAGTAGAAAACGTTAAAGACGTGGGAATAAATACTTTAGCGGAAAATTTAGTTTGCTCTGTTAACGGCGTTATAGAAAGTTTATCCGTGTATCGTGGTACGCCTTTAAAAAAGGTTGGGGATAGCGTTATAGATGGGGAAACGCTTGTCGTTGGAGAAGAACAAGCAAATGGCAAGGTAATTAAAACGGGTGTTTTAGCCTACGTTAAAATAAGGGCGGAAAAAACTTTTACATTTTTTAGTGAATCGGATAATAAAAAGGAAACTTTTTTGGCACTTGCAATAAACTTAACTAAGGAATCGCCAATAAATTACGATATATCAATAGAAAAAATTAATGAACAATATCTTTACACTATTAAAATAGAATACGTTAAGGAAATATATTCGGGATTATAACGGGAGAAATATGAAACAATCTAACGAAAAACTTTTAAAATGGCAAAAGAAAGACCTTGGTAAAAATATTGCCGTTTATTTAATAAACGCAGTAATTATTCTTGCTCTTTTTGTCGGCACAATTTATTTTAGGGCTATAAGGCTTAACGAACAATTTAATTTAAAGGCATTAGAAGTTGTTAGGTTTTTTGCCTTAACTTGCCTTTTACTTGTCGTTATGATGCTTTACTTTTATTTTGAAGAGAGAAATTTTTTAAAAAATCCTGCCAACTCTCAAATGCTATTTTTTATTGTAGAACTTTCTATAATTTTATGTTTTTTGGCAAGCACATATATAAGTCCTTATTTAAGACCGCTTGCTCTTCCTGCTTTATTAACCTTGTTTTTATGCAACAGAAGAAGTGCGTTTTTAATTCAAATGTTGTTTTGCATACTCCAAGTTATAATGGATATGTATTCTTATGCATCTTTCTCTATTTTAGAATTTGCACTCCCCGTAATGGGCATAACTTCTGGCTTTATAGCCGTGTTTACAATGGATAAGGTTTATTCAAGGTTTAAACTTTTAATTTTAAGCCCAATAATTTCTATTCCAATTTTAGTATACGTTGCAATGGCTTATATAAACGGAAACATGGCAGACGTTTTAACTTCTATAATTTGCGCTTTATGTTCTGGTCCTGTTGCTGTCGTTGCGTTAACGTTTATTCTTCCTTTCTTTGAAGTAGGTTTTAAAAAGGTTTCTTGCTTTAAATATGCAGAATTAACCGACCATAAATCTAGACTTATTAAAAAGATGAGAAAAGAAGCACCGGGCACGTTTAACCACTCCGTTTTAGTATCAAACATAGCCGAAGCGTGTGCCGCTGCTATTGATGAAGATGCTCTTTTAGCAAGGGCTTGTGCATATTATCACGATATTGGTAAACTTCGCCGTCCAGAGTTTTTTACTGAAAACCAACAAGATGGGGTTAACCCGCACGACGATTTAACACCGGAACTTTCTACCAACATTATAAAGGCACACGCACAAGATGGGTATAATTTGGCAATTAAATCAAGGCTCCCAAAAGAGATTGCAGAAGCGTGTTTAGAACATCACGGGACTCTTCCAATACTTTACTTTTACGAAAAGGCAAAAAGGTTTACTGATGGAGAAGTTGATATAAAAAGATATAGTTATTCTTGTCCAAAACCAAGCAACAAAATATCTGCAATAATTATGATTGCAGATGGGTGCGAGGCGGCGGTTAGAACTCTTACCGATCGTTCGAGAGAAAACGTTAAAACGTTAGTTCGTAAAATTGTTAACGATAGAATGAAGTTAGGGCAATTTGACAACTGCGAAATTACCATTAAAGAACTTAACATAATTATTAACACAGTTGTAAACAACTTAACGGGTATTTATCACGATAGAATAGAATACCCAAAGGTTAGTTTAGATGGTGTAGAAACAAGTGCTGTAATGGAACTTTTAGATAACGAGGGTGAAGAATAATGCTTAAAATATTTAGCCCAGACAAAAAAATTGCAACAAAAAAAATTGCAGAAGCCGTTTGCAAGGTTTTAAACCAAACGGACAAACTTATGGCGGAAATTATTTTTGTTTCTAAACAGGAAATTAAAGAGTTAAATGCAAGAACTCGTGGTGTAGATTCCGTTACCGACGTTTTAAGTTTCCCCACGTTAGACAAAATTAGGGGAAAGGTTATTTCCCCTACAGATTTTAAAATGGAAAGAGAAGGCAAGTGGCTAAACGTTGGCTCTATTGCTCTTTGTGAAGATAAAATTAAAGAGCAAGCAAAGGAAATTGGGCACAGAGAAGTTAAAGAAAGAACTTATTTAATTATTCACGGGCTTATGCACCTATTTGGTTATGACCATATGACCGAAACAGACAAAAAACAAATGAGAGATAAAGAAAAAAGCGTTTTGGCGCTTTTGGAGATAGAGTAAAAGTGAAAAGTGGATTTGTAGCAGTAGTAGGAAAGGCAAACGCAGGAAAATCAACCTTAATTAACGTTTTAGTGGGCGAAAAGGTGGCAATAGTTTCCCCAAAGCCACAGACAACGAGAGATAGAATTTTAGGCGTTTTAACAAAAAAAGATTATCAAATTGCATTTATAGACACCCCCGGTATTTATAGACAGGGCAGTTTGCTTAACTCTACAATGCAGAAAACGGCATCGGATTCTGCTAAAGACGTAGACGTTATACTTTTGGTTATAGATGGGCATTCTGGATTAGCAGAATCGGACTTAAAACTTATAGAAAGGTTTAAAAAAGCAGGTTTACCACTTGTCATTTGTCTATCTAAAGTGGATATTACAACGGAGAACTTATTGATTTCAGAACTTAAAACACTTGCAGAGTTAGACGTGGAAGTTGTCCCCGTTTCGGCAAGAAGGGGTAAAAATTTAAAAGAACTTTTAAAAGTTTTGGTTTCTAAATTTACCATAGAAGAAAAAATATTTTCAAACGACATTGTTTCTGATCGTGGCGAAAAGTTTATGATTGCCGAAATTATGAGAGAAAAAATTCTTTTAAAATGCGAAAAAGAAATTCCACACGGCGTTGCAATAATTATAAACACCTTTAAATATTTAGATGAAAAAGATATGTACGAAATATCTTTAGACGTTATTTGTGAAAAGCAAAACCACAAAGCAATTTTAATTGGTAAGGGTGGAAACAAAATTAAAGAAATTTCTTCTTTTGCAAGGCAAGATATGGAGAAATTTTTAGACAAAAAGGTCTTTTTAACTACCTACGTTAAGGTTGAAGAAGATTGGCGTAATTCTGCAAGACTTTTAAAAGAATACGGCTATAAAAAAGAAGGGTTTAGCGAATAAAATTTTAATTTTCCCCAATACTAAAATAGGGGGGAATTATGCAAAGAGAAAAGCCATTTCTAATTGCTTGGAAAATGTTTGAAAAAACAGGTAATCCGGCTTATTATTTAATTTATAAAAACTTAAAAGAAGAAAAATAATGGAAGAAAAATTAAGCGGAATATTGTTATACGGCGTTCCTTACGGCGATAACGATAAAATAATAAGCATTTTCACCCTAGAACAAGGGCTTATTTCTGCTAAAATAAAAGGTGTAAAAAAGGCAGGGGCAAAGTTAAAGTTTGCCGCCGAGCCTTTTTGTTTTGCCGAATATATTTTTTCTAAAACGGCAAACAAAAGAACGGTTATTGGTGCAAGTTTAATTGATAGTTTTTACCCCGTAAGGGAAAGCGTTATAAAACTTTACTCGGCATCTCTTGCCGTAGAGTTTGTAAGAAAATTTTTTAAAGAAGGTATGGAGTCTAAAGAAACGTTTGTTCTTTTAGCGGATACTTTAAAAAGTTTGGCTTATTCTGATTTTTCCCCAAAATGCGCTGTAGCAAGATTTTTAATTTATGCTTTAAACTATTCTGGATACGCACTTAATTTAAGTGGTTGCGCCTTATGCAACGAAAAAATTAAGGCTCGCACCTTTTTTAATCCAGATACAGGCAGTTTTTATTGCGAAGAGTGTTTTGATGGCAGGGGCAGAGAAGTAGACGGCAAAACGTTAACCGCTTTAGAAAAAATTGAGAAAGGGGAGAATTTACTTGATGAAGAGTGCGTTCGACCCCTAAAGTTGTTAAATTATTACATAAATTACAAAACAGATGAAACCCTTTCGCTCTTAAAAACCCTTTTAGAGTTGTAAAAATTAAAAAATATTTAAATTAACCTTGTAAATCCTTGAAAAAAAATTACAAATATAGTAAAATAGTATGGTTAAAGACAATAAAAATCTATAATTAAAGGAGAAAACAAATGGCTCATAAGTATACATACTTATTTAGCGAAGGCGATGCAAGCATGCGTAATCTTTTAGGTGGTAAAGGTGCTAACCTTGCAGAAATGACCAAAATTGGTCTCCCTGTTCCACAAGGTTTTACCGTTTCTACCGAAGCGTGCACAAAGTATTATGAAGACGGCAAACAAATAAGCCCAGAAATTCAAGAACAAATTAACGATTATATCGTTAAAATGGAAGAAGTGACTGGTAAAAAGTTCGGCGATAAGAAAAACCCACTTTTAGTTTCCGTTCGTTCTGGCGCAAGGGCATCTATGCCTGGTATGATGGATACCATTTTAAACCTTGGTATAAATGAAGACGTTGTTGAATATATGGCAGAAAGTTCTGGCAATGCAAGATGGGCTTGGGACTGCTACAGAAGATTTATTCAAATGTATTCAGACGTTGTTATGGAAGTTGGTAAGAAATATTTTGAAGAGCTTATCGACAAAATGAAAGAAGAAAAAGGCGTTAAGTTAGACGTTGAACTTACCGCAGATGACTTAAAAGAACTTGCAAATCAATTTAAAGCAGAATACAAAGCAAAACTTGGACAAGATTTCCCATCTGACCCAAAAGAACAATTAATGGGTGCAATTAAAGCGGTATTCCGTTCTTGGGACAACCCACGTGCAAACGTTTATAGGCGTGACAACGATATTCCATATTCTTGGGGTACTGCAGTTAACGTTCAAATGATGGCGTTTGGTAATATGGGTGAAGATTGCGGTACAGGTGTTGCGTTTACCCGTGACCCTGCAACAGGCGAAAAGAAACTTATGGGTGAATTCTTAACCAACGCACAAGGTGAAGACGTTGTTGCAGGTGTTAGAACTCCAATGCCTATCGCTCAAATGGAAGAAAAGTTCCCAGAAGCGTTTGCTCAATTTAAAAACGTTTGCCAAATTTTAGAAAACCATTACAGAGATATGCAAGATATGGAATTTACCGTAGAACACGGCAAACTCTTTATGCTTCAAACAAGAAATGGTAAGAGAACGGCTCAAGCCGCTTTAAAAATTGCTTGTGATTTAGTTGATGAAGGCATGAGAACTGAACAAGAAGCAGTTCTTATGATTGACCCACGTAATTTAGATACACTTTTACACCCACAATTCGATGCTAAAGCATTAAAGGCTGCTATTCCAATGGGTAAAGGGCTTGGCGCATCTCCTGGGGCTGCTTGTGGCAGGGTTGTATTTACCGCTGAAGATGCAGTTGAGTGGGCTGCTCGTGGCGAAAAAGTAGTTTTAGTTCGTTTAGAAACTTCACCAGAAGACATTACCGGTATGAAGGCTGCACAAGGTATTCTTACCGTTCGTGGCGGTATGACTTCTCACGCAGCAGTTGTTGCACGTGGCATGGGTACTTGTTGCGTATCTGGTTGTGGCGAAATTAAAATGGATGAAGAAAATAAAAAGTTCACACTTGCAGGTAAAACCTTTACAGAAGGCGACTGCATTTCTATCGATGGAACCTCCGGTAACATTTACGATGGAATTATCCCAACCGTAGACGCTGTTATAGCAGGCGAATTTGGTAGAATTATGGCTTGGGCAGATAAATATAGAGTGCTTAAAGTTAGAACTAACGCAGATACTCCTGCAGATGCTAAAAAAGCAAGAGAACTTGGTGCAGAAGGTATTGGTCTTTGCAGAACCGAACATATGTTCTTTGAAGCAGACAGAATTGCAGCGTTCCGTGAAATGATTTGTTCTGACACGGTAGAAGAACGTGAAGCCGCTCTTGACAAAATTGAACCAATGCAACAATCTGACTTTGAAAAACTTTACGAAGCATTAGAAGGTAATCCTGTTACCATAAGGTTTTTAGATCCACCACTTCACGAATTTGTTCCTACCGAAGATGCTGATATAGAAGCACTTGCAAAGGCTCAAGGCAAAACCGTAGAAGACATTAAAAACATTATTGCATCTCTCCACGAATTCAACCCAATGATGGGACATCGTGGTTGCCGTTTAGCAGTTACTTATCCTGAAATTGCAAAAATGCAAACCAAGGCAATAATTAAAGCTGCAATTAACGTTTCTAAACGTCACCCAGATTGGAAAGTAGTTCCAGAAATTATGATTCCTTTAGTTGGCGAAGTTAAAGAACTTAAAAACGTTAAAGACGTTGTTGTTGCAACTGCAGATGCTATTATAAAAGAACAAAATGCAGATATTAAGTACGAAGTTGGTACTATGATAGAAATCCCAAGGGCTTGTATCACTGCAGACGATATTGCTAAAGAAGCTGAATTCTTCTGCTTTGGCACAAACGACTTAACGCAAATGACCTACGGCTTTAGCCGTGACGATGCTGGTAAGTTCTTAAATGCTTACTACGATGCTAAAATTTTCGAAAACGATCCATTTGCTAAATTAGACCAAGTTGGCGTTGGTAAACTTATGAAAACGGCCGTAACTCTTGGTAAATCTGTTCGCCCAGAACTTCACGTTGGTATTTGCGGTGAACATGGTGGTGACCCATCTAGTGTAGAATTCTGCCACAAAATTGGTTTAACCTACGTTTCTTGCTCACCTTTCCGTGTTCCAATTGCAAGACTTGCAGCAGCACAAGCGGCTCTTTCTGAAAAATAATAGCCAAATTTAAAGTATAAAAAAGACCTTGCAAAAGCAAGGTCTTTTTGTTATTCTGAGTGTTAGCGGCAGTGGCGTTTGCCAAATCAAAGATTTGGAACGCTGTTGCATAGCTCTCGTTGCCAAATCGAAGATTTGGACTCGGGCGCATCGGTAATTTGTCTTCGGCTTTGCA
>JAGBSS010000181.1 GCA_017631725.1 Clostridia bacterium
ACCTTAACGCACAATATTTTTATTTTTGTTTAGACTTATAATCTTCTATCGCCTTTTGAATTGCTTCTTCTGCTAAAACGGAGCAATGAATTTTTTGGCTGGGAAGTCCACCTAAAACTTCTAAAACTTTTTTGTTGGTTACCTTTAATGCTTCATCTACGGTCATACCCTTTATCATTTCGGTTGCGGTGGTGCTTGTTGCAATTGCCGCTGCACAACCAAAAGTTTTAAATTTTGCATCTACTATAATATCGTTTTCTATTTTAAGTGTAATTTGCATTATATCTCCGCAACTTTCGTTGCCAACAAGACCAACGCCACTTGGATTTTCTATTTCGCCTACGTTTTTAGGGTTTTGAAAGGCTTGCATTACTTTTTCGTTATACATTTTTAATTTCTCCTTGGTTAAGTTTAAATAATGGGGACATTTCTCTTAATCTTTCAACAGACTGCTTAATAACGTTTACTGCATAGTCTACTTGTTCCATTGTGTTATGTTTTCCGAAAGAAAACCTTATAGAGCCGTGCGCTAAACCTTCTGGAACACCTAAAGAGAGTAAAACGTGTGATGGTTCTAACGAGCCAGATGAACAAGCCGAACCGGAACTTACCGATATGCCTGCTAAATCAAGGCTAAATAAAATGGATTCGCCTTCTATAAATTTGAAAGAAAAGTCTGCGTTTGCAGGTAACCTTTTTGCCCCGTCTTTCGGGCCGTTAAGTTTTACAAAAGGAACTTCTTCTAAAATTCTTTTTATAAAATGATCACGAAGGTTAGATACGTAAACGGCGTTTTTTTCTAACTCTGCATTAGCAATTTTAAATGCTTCACTAAAGCCGACAATTGCAGGAACGTTTGTCGTTCCACCACGTTTTGTCCTTTCTTGATGGCCACCTGTTATAATGCTTTTTAACCTTAAGCCGTTTCTAATATAAAGTGCGCCAACACCTTTTGGTCCGTAAATTTTATGCGAACTCATACTCATTAAATCTACGCCCAATTCTTTTACGTTTATATCTAAAACACCTGCCGCTTGAACTGCATCGGTAAAACAAACTGCGTTTACAGAGTGTGCAATTTCTGCAATTTCTTTAATTGGTTCTATTGTGCCTACTTCGTTATTGGCAAGCATACAACCAACAAATATAGTCTTTTCAGTAACTATGCTTTTTAAGTGTTCTAAATCGACAAAGCCTTCTTCGTCTACCTTCATAAAGTCTACTTTAAACCCGTCTTTAGCAAGTTCTTTTGCAGTAGTTATCATTGCAGCGTGTTCTATTGGGCTTATTATAACGTGATTTCCTTTATCTTTAAATGCACCGCAAACACCCCTTAATGCCCAGTTATCTGCTTCTGTTCCGCCAGAAGTAAAATAAATTTCACTTGGCTTTGCACCAATAATTTTTGCAATGGTATCCCTTGCTTCATCTACCGCACAAACTGCGTTTCTACCAAAAACGTGTTGACTGTTAGGGTTTCCAAAAATTTCCGTATAATAAGGTGCCATTTTTTCAAACACCCTTTTATCTACGGGTGTGGTTGCTGCGTGGTCGAAATATATTGGTTTATTTATCATTTTTCAATCTCCCCGTCTAAAACGTTTTGCAAAGTCATTCCATCTAAAACTGCGTTAATTTCCGAATATAACCTTTTCCATACTGCACTTGTAGGGCAACATTTACACTTGCCCTGCTTGTTTACACAGTCAAGCAAAATAATGTCATCTTCTAAAGCACGGACAATTTCCCCAACCGTTATATCTTTTGGGGCACGGCTTAAAAAATACCCACCACTTGCACCACGATTTGCCTTTACTATGTCCCTATTTGATAACATACGCATAATCTTTTCTAAATACTTGCCCGAAACGGATATGCAATTTTCTAACGTTGTTGCAGATACCGAAGTTTCAGGATAACTTTTTGCAAGAATATGGCAAGCCATAAGGCCATAGTGCGTTTTTGACGATAATTTCATTTTTTCACCTAATTGCAACCAATTTAGTTG
>JAGBSS010000182.1 GCA_017631725.1 Clostridia bacterium
CGTCTTTTACTAAAAGTTTTACGCTTTGGTCATTTTCTAAATTAGAATTTGCCCGAATATGTATTCTTAAATATTCCGTTTTGGCGGTTTTTTCTACGTCTAAATTTAAATACGCACCTATACCTGCTAAAAGTAGTATGCAAATTGATAAAAAAGTTATGCAAATTTTTTTCATAATTCTCTTCCTTTAAAATTTATTAACGTTATGTTTATTAACAAATTGTTTAACTTTTATACCTTAATAAAAAGACAACAAAAAAACGCCGCTTATCGCTCTTCCCATAGGGATTTAAATTAAACATTTTATTAAACTCGACTTTTTATAAGCCGAGTTTTCTATTATATATAAAAACTGCTTGATAAAACTTTCTATTTGTGTTATACTAATTATGCCAAACAATCTGAATATTCGTAGCCATAGGTGTTTTTTCTTTTAAAGGAATATTATGCCTTTTTTTGACAATACCATTAAGAAAACCAAATTTGTAAAAATGCGGCTCCTTCTTGATGGTAAGGCTTCACCTATACTACGATAGATTGTTTGGCGACAATTGGAGTCTGCGTTTTTGTGCGTCGACTTCGGTTGGCGCACTTTTTTATTTTGAGGAGAAGTTTATGGGTTTTTTAAGCGCAATGAAAGGAGCAAACAATGTTTGGGGCACAATTATTTGTGCTGATGGTGTGGGTACAATAGGTCCGGAAAATTTTATTAAAAACACTGACCACAATTTAATGATAACCATAGGGTTTCGAACTTTTACTTTTTCAAAGAACGATGTGCAAAACATTAAAATTATAGCATCAACATCTGAATGGGTTAAATATTTAATTCTTTTGAAAAATGGAAAGTCTTATGTCGCTATTTTTATGATGACTGCACCTGCACAAACCAAAAAGAAATCATTAACGGCTTCGGATAATGGTAAAAAAATAAACATGGCTGTACAAAATTTTGAATGGTGGATGTTTGATTTAATATATACAAATCAGAGTATTATAAATACGGAATCAGTGTCTATTAGCAATTCTCAAACTAAAAATTTTAACAATGACAAGAGTAAATTAACCCCTACTAAAACTATAAATCAACAACAAAAAACAATGGCTTCAGAATTTTGGACATGTAAGAAATGTGGTGGTAAAAATCGTTCAATTTCAATATTTTGTAAAGATTGTGGAGCGTATAAATAGATTCTATATTTTTATAATCAAGATATTAAGTGTAGCACACTATACTTAACAAAGTTAAATTGTGTGTTTTGCAAAGCAAAAAAGAAAAGAGTAGCAAAATTTTTGCTACTCTTTTATAACGTCTAAAAATCCCTAAGGGGCACGCCCTATTTAGCGACGTTTTTTTAAATTCTTACTTTTATTAAATGATTTTTATATTTTTTTCTTAATTGCCTTTTGGCTTTATTTAAAGACTTTTCATCTTTAAAAATTCCGTACACGGCAGAGCCAGAACCTGTGACTTGTGATTTTAACGAACCAACGCTGTCTAAATTTTCTATTTTCTCGCTTAATATAGGTAAAATGCTAATTGCAGGTTCTTGTAGGTCGTTTTTAAATAAACTGTAGCAATTTTTGTTTTCTCTTAAAAGTTCTATTACTCTATCTGTACAAGGCAACGGCCTTTTTTCCATTTCATCAAAAACTTTATAAGCACGTTTAGACAAAATTGGTGTTTTATCTGTAATAATAAGAGCATATCCGTTAAAATTAAAATCCGTAAACTCTACAAAATCGCCCTTGCCTTTTAATACTGCTTGCTTTTTATAATAGGTAAAAGTGGTATCACTGCCAAGCCTTGGCAAAAGATCAACTCCGCTTTTATTAAACAACTTTTCCATACAGGTTATAACACCGGAAACGTCTGCACTTGAGCCACCAAGACCAGAAGAGAGTGGGATTTTTTTATTAACGATAATATCTACACCCGTTCCGCCCTTTTCTTTTAAAAAGAGTTCCGCCGCCCTATATGCATTGTTTTTTTGCATATCAACGCCCGTTTTAATGCCCTTTTCTTTTAAAATAATCTTATTGTCTTTGCGTTTTTTAACAGTTATTTTATCACACAAAGAAATTGGCACGCAAAAAGAGTTTATGGGATGAAATTCTCCATTTTTTTCAAAAACGTCTAACGTGATATTTAATTTTGCATTTTGTTTTCTTGTAAATTTTTTCATATTATATTTTTCTATATATTACAATTCTTTGGCTTTTATCAAGCGGAAAAGAAAGTTCAGAGTTTGTTTCTTTAATTGTTTCGGGTGCTAAATTTAAGCGTTTAGCAAGCGAGAATAAACTTTCGTTCTCTTTTGCAATATACACGCTTATTGCGCTTGTTTCAACCTTTTTATCCCCTTTTAACTCTACGTTTTTAACAAACGTTCCACATTTCTTTTTATATTGAGTGGCAGAGAAAATTAAGTTTGCTTTTACTTCCCATTCCCCTTTTTCCCCAACGATTATTAAATTAGAAATGCTTGCCGTTACTTCTATTTTTGCCCCTTCTGACTCTCCAATTAAAAGTTCTTTTTCAAAAGGAACTTGGTTTTTGGTTGTAAAAAGTTTGCCTTGACTTTCTAAAAGAGTGGTAAACGAAATTACACCCGTTACCATAACCCCATCTTCAATTTTTTTAACGGCTACAACTTCTGCCTTTTCGTTAAAAGCCAAAATGCAGTTAGAATCTTCTGGAACGCCGTAAGAATTAACCTTTTCCGTTATAGGACAAGTTACGCATCTTTGAGATAATGGATAATAGTAGCAATATTCATCTTTTACAAGTGCCGCATCTTTTTCCGTAGAAAATGCATCTTTAACAAGTTCTACGGGGCAAGAAACAAAAACTTGAGTGTCAAAATCTAAAATTACGCTTGCAGTAATTGTGCTTTTGTTTTCTTCTACGTCTACTGCAATGTCCGTTTTAAAAGACCTTACGTTGGCAAATGCAACTGCAAAATTTTCCGGTGATGCATCTGGATATTCAAGTTCTGCCCTAAAAGGAATTTTGTTTTCTTTTTTTATTATAACTCTTTTTTCTCCATTTTGCAACATTGTAGAGTAAAGGTATATTTCGCCATCTACTATAACGGTGTTTACCCCACATTGCACGGCAGTTAAAACTGCACTTGAACTTAATGAAAGCATCTCTTTAACGCAAAAATCCACTTCAAACTCTTCTTCTACCGGATAAACGGACTTTACTTTTGATAAACTTTTAAAAATTTGTTCTTCTTCTTTTAAAAGACAAAGTTCGTTTGAAAGTTCACTTATTTCCAATTCGTTTCTTTCAAAAAGAGTGTGCGTTAGTGAAACTACTGCACTAACAGATAGTTTTATACCTGAAAAATCTGCATCCTCTTTATAAACTACCGCCATAGTGCGAACTTCTGCAAGTTTTTCTGCAACCTGTTTTTCCGATTGCAATGCTCCAACACACTCCGCCTTTTTAATTTCCCCGTTCTCTACGTAGCAAATTTGAAAATTTACCTTTGCTTCGCTTGTTAAAATACCGTTAGAAACTTTGCTTGTAAGCCCTAAAACCTTGGCAGAAACACCTAAAATTTTCTCTATTTGTTCTGTCGAGATATCTGTTTTAACTTCTACTTTTACTTCTTCTTTTAAAATTTCTTCTTTGCAAAGTACGTTAAAGTTGTTTAAATTGCCATTACCCATAACTTTCTCCTTTTTATTTTGTCTTTAAATTGTATTCTAAAAAAGTTAAAGTTATGCCAAAAACAAAAAAGCACCGTTTTGGTGCTTTAAAGTCTTTTTTCTTTTACCTTTACCCTTCCGCATAAATATTCCGAATAAGAATAAGATGTTTTAACTTTAAACTCTTTATCAAAGGGTGCAACGGTAAACAGTGCCGGATATACCCCCGAAATTTTTGCTAAAAAGGTTATAACTTTGTTTCTACCTAAGTTTAAGGTAACTTCTACGTTTTTTGGTTGCAATTTTAAAATTGTATCTTTTACGTCTTGTAAATTTAAAACGGTTTTAATCATACCGTAATTATTGACGCCTTTTTAAAATTTATACCTAAAAGTCCTCTTCTTCGTCCTCTTCCTCTTCTTCCTCGTC
>JAGBSS010000183.1 GCA_017631725.1 Clostridia bacterium
GTATAACCCAAGCAGTTACTACCGATTGAAAGGATAAGAACACAAATATTCTACCTGTCACGGCTGGGTTTACAATGTTTTTACCCGTTCCGCCAAATATCATTTTAACGGCAATTATTGCAAACATACTACCAATAACGGGTGCGTAAATAGGATAATTCGTACCTATGCTCATACCAAGCAACATTCCCGTTACTAAAGAAGTAAAGTCAAATTGTTTTAAAATTTCAATAGGCTTTTTGTTTACAATTAAAAGGTATATAAATTCTGATAAAACTGCAGACAAACAACTTAAAATTAAAATGATTGCCGCCTTTTGACCAAAGAACATTATTCCTGCAACGCAAGCGGGAATTAAAGCAATGCACACGTTTGCCATTATCCATTTTGTAGATTTAGGGGCTTTTACGTGCGGAGATGGGGAATGTCTAAATAGTTTTTTATTTTCAGCCATTTGTTTTTAACTCCCTTATCTTTGATTTAGCATAGTTTATGCTTTGAACAAGCGACCTTTTTGCAGGGCAGTTGTATGCGCAGGAGCCACATTCTAAGCAGTTCATAGCGCCGTATTTTTCCGCACTTTCAAAATCGCCTGCTAAAGCAAACGCTTCTATATACATTGGCATTAAGCGCATTGGGCAGTTAGATGCACACTTTGCACAATTTATGCAGTTGGTTGGGTTGGCAATATCCGTTTCGTCTTTAGTTAAAACGGTTATACCACTATCCGTTTTCCTTGCAAAGTGATTAAGGTTAATTAAGGTTTTACCCATCATAGGTCCACCTGCAATAATCTTTTCCGCCTTTTCTGTTAAGCCACCGCAGAATTCTATAATTTCAGAAAAAGAAGTGCCTAAAGGTACTAAAAGGTTTTTAGGCTCAACAATTCCGTTGCCAGAAACAGTTAAAACAATTTCCGTTAAAGGTTTGTTATCTTCTACCGCTTCTAAACAAGCGATAACCGTTTTAATGTTTGCAACGCACACGGAAACGTCCATAGGTAATTTGCCTACGGGAACTTTTCTACCCGTGGTGCAGTATATTAAATGTTTTTCACTACCCATAGGATATTGCTTTTTCAAAGCAACAATTTTTAAGTCAGGGAAAAGTTTGCCAAACTTTTCAATAACGTCTGGCTTGTTTTTTTCTATACCTACTATAACGTTAGATACCCCTAAAGCAATTTTAATATATTTTATACCCTTATAAATATCGTCTGCACGCTCTAACATAAGCCTGTAATCGCAAGTTAAATAAGGCTCGCACTCTGCACCGTTTATTATAAGAGTGTCTATAGGTTCTTTAGGTGAAAATTTTACTGCAGTTGGAAAACCTGCACCACCAAGACCTACGATACCCGCTTCTCTAATTCTTGCAACGATTTCTTCTTTAGAAAAGGTTGTAAGTGGAGATAAAAATTCTTCTTCATTTAAATTATCGTTTTCTATAACAACGTATTCTTGGTTTTGTTGTAAACCATTTGTAATGCGCTCTATAGATTTAACTTCACCAGATATTGGAGAGTATACGTTTGCAGATACAAAGCCCGTTTCTTTTCCAATAAGCATACCTTTTTTAACTTTGTCGCCCACGTTTACAACTGCTTGTGCAGGTGCACCTATGTGTTGAGTTAAACTTACGTATACCATTTTAGGAGATGGAAAAACTTCTATCTCTTTGTCTTTAGAAAGGCTTTTATTATCTGGAACGTGTATTCCATATCGGTAATTTTTTCCTTTAACTATCAATGTTTTCTCCTTAAGTAATTTTATCTAAAACTCTGTTAGGTATTATTTTTATTATTGTATATAGGGTAAAGCCAACAATAACCCCTGCTAAAATTGCAATTAAAACCAAATACGGTAAATAGGTTAAATTTGCAATAGTGCCTGTTATTAAGCAAAATATAACGTTTTGTACGGCAGAAGTTATTACTGCACCAACAACGCTTATAGATATAACTGAAAAACTTTTTACACCCCTAAATAACGCAATTTCCGTTATTAAAGCCAAAATGCTTGAAGGCAAGCTATACATAATTGCAGAAACGTTGCCAGAGAACACGCTACCTAAAACACATTTTAGTAAAAGCACAATAAAAGCACTTTTATTGCCAATTAAAACTAATGCTAAAAGGATAAACACGTTTGCAAACCCAATTTTTGCCCCTGGGAGAAAAAGAGGGGGTAAAAGTTGTTCAATCATAAAAGATATTAACGCAAAGGCAGAAAAAATTGCCGTGAGTGTTATTTTTTTCAAATTAAACCTTTGCATATTCACCCCGTTACCGGCGGAGTGAAAGTGCCGGTTATAGATTTTATTATTAAATTGTTTGGCACGCAAATCAATGCGCCTTGTCCGTTTTTAATAGGCGGAAGAAAAGTGCAATCGTGAGAGAGAGAACAATTTGCCATAGTTATATCAACGGACATATTTTCATGGTCTATTTCAATAACGTTGTAGTGTGTTTTTTTAATAGAAGTGTAAACGGTTATTTTATTTCCTTCAATTTCCACTTGTTTTTCAAAACCAGTTTTAACAACGGGGGAACTATTGTAGTTGCAGGTTATAATAACTTGATCGTTTAAACTAACGCTAAACCCCGTAGGTTTTCTTGTGTTGTTAAAAAGGGCAAAGAAAACAAAAATTAAGCACACTATAAGTGCAATTACAGAATATATTATAAGGTCTGCCTTTTTAAAGGGCTTGCCTTGTTTTATCGATTGTAAAAGGTTTGACAACGGCAAAAACCCCCACCAAATAGCAAATTATAAATGGAATAAATTTTATCACTTTAATCGCACGCAAAAATACCCATAATATAATTATTAATATTATTATAAAATATAATGGAAAACTTTTCAAGTTTTTTTGGTAAAAATTAATAGCATTATACTATTCTTTTTTCTTGCTTATAAATTTGAAAAGTGCTACAATTATCTCGTGAAAAAAGAAAGTGCGTTAAACGGAAAACTTAATATAACTCTTACCGTGGCATCTGGTGTAGAAAAGGCGTTAAAAAGCGAACTATCAAGGCTTGGCTATGGCTTTCCTTCTGCCGTTAACGGCAATATAGATTTAGTTGGCGATATTTACGACGTTGCCTCTCTAAACGTTAATTTACGTACGGCGGACAGGGTATACGTTAAACTATTAACTGCTAAAGTAGACACTTTTGACCAAATTTTTGATAGTGTTTACAATTTAGATTGGGCAAGTTTCTTAAGTGAAGAAGCCTGCGTTTTAGTAAACGGAAAATGCGTAAAAAGTAAAATTTATGCAATAAGTGCTTGTCAAAGCATAATTAAAAAGGCAATTTCAAAAAAACTTTGTCAGCAATATAAGGTTAACAGGTTAAGCGAGATTGGTGAAACCTGTGGTATATTCTTTAGTATTTTTAAAGATGAATTTTCTCTTTATTTAAACACGTCTGGCGCAGGGTTGCATAAAAGGGGATATCGCAATTTAGTTGGAATTGCCCCCATTAAAGAAACTCTTGCATCGGCACTTTTACTTTATAGCGATTTTTATAAAACAAGGCCTTTTCACGACCCGTTTTGTGGTTCTGGGACACTTGCTATAGAAGGGGCTAAAATTGCCTTAAACATTGCGCCAAATTTAGAAAGAGATTTCGATTTTTGCTCTTTTTACGGCGTAGATAAAAAGATTATAAAAACTGTTAGGGAAAAGGCTATAGACCTTGAGAAAAGGGATACGGAAATAGATTTTTCTGCAAGCGATATAGACCCAAAGGCAATAAAACTTGCTAA
>JAGBSS010000184.1 GCA_017631725.1 Clostridia bacterium
GAATAAAATCTGCTTCTTCTTTCGTTTCTAATGAATTTAAAGCGTTTGTCAATTCTTTCAAGTCATCTTCAAGTTCTTGTTTTTCTTTCAAAGCACCTTTTAAAGCCATATCTAATTCACCAGCTTTAAAATCTAACTTGGAAAGATTTTCTTCAACAGATTCAAGATATTTTTTTGCAGTTATCGCCTTTTTTCTGTCTTCACTTTCTAAAAGTTCTTTTTCAATTTTAAAAAGTTCTACGTCTTTTTCTTGATAGCCAACTAATGCTTGTATCATAATTTTCTCCTTTACATAAACCTTTTATCTACGTAATAAAAAGATTCAATATCCGTTTTTTGTTTAATTTCTTTATAAAAAATGTTAAAGCCGTATTCTTCTGCAACGTAATGTGGAATTACCACAAAATTTACGCCTCGAGCCATAGCATTTCTTAAGTGATGATGGCTTACGTCAGACGTTACCACCGTGTCTGCATTTATTTTCTTATTTACAATGGCAGAATCTGCACTATTTGCACCCCCACCACAAAAAGATGCCACTTTTTTAACTTTGTTAAAAGCCTTATAGCCTATAATGTTTTTACAATTAAAAACCTTTTTTGCATTAGAAACAAAAGTGTTAAAATCTGTTTCTTCTACGTCAAACTCTTTGCCATAACCAAGCCCGTTTATAACAGGTTCTACCACCTTAACGTTTTTACCGCCAAGCGCTAAAGCCAAGTTATAGTCTATGCCGTTTTCAGCAATGTCAAGGTTTAAATGAAAAGATATAACGTTTAAACCGTATTTTATTGCGTGATAAACTGCATTTGAGCCCTCATCTACGGCGGAAATTGTTAAAGAAGGGTAAAATATTGCGGGGTGATGGGTGACAATTGTATCTATTCCAAGCCTTTTTGCCCTTTTAACCGTTTCTAAAGTGAAATCAAGGGAAAAAAGAGTTTTATTAACAGGCTTACCGCTATCTATAATTATACCGCTATTATCGTGCATTCCCGTTTTTTTCATTTCATCTGAAAGATAAAGTGGAGCAACACTTTCTAATACTGACAAATATTCCTTTAGACTATACATATTTTTCTATTTTCTCCAATCTTTTCAAAACTTCTGCCATAGAACTTTCACTTACACCACTTTTTTGCAAAACGCCCTTTAAAAGTTCTTTTTCAGCATTAAGTTTTTTTATAAAACCAACGGGCTTTTCTCTAACGTTGGTTTTTCCAAACTCTAACTCTTCTAACGTTAAATTATCTTTCCCTATGGTCGCCTTTATAACGTCGTAATACTTTTCGCCAATAAAAAAAGTAAAATCTTTTTCTATAAAATACCCTAAAGAAAGCAAGGTTTTTCTTACCTTTTCTGGGTTTTTCATAGGTTGCAATAATAAATGAGTTGGCAAAAAGTTAGAATTATTTAAAATGGCAACAGTTTCTTCTCCACCCATACCTGCAATTACTACTAAATCGACCTTTTCTATGCCCTTTAATCCATCTGTACAAATAGATTTTACAACGCCTAAATCAACGTAATTTTTCAAAAGAGTTTGGGCTTTTAAAAGGCATTTTTCACTAACGTCTGATATTACTGCCCTTTTACACTTTTTATTTTCTAAAGCAAGCAAGGTCAACTGCCCGTGGTCGCACCCAACGTCTGCTAAACTATCAACGCTTGGCAAAAGAGAAACTAAAATTTCTATTCTACTTTTCATTAGTCAAGGAAATCTTTTAAACGTTTAGAACGGCTTGGGTGACGCAATTTTCTAAGTGCCTTTGCTTCGATTTGTCTAATACGTTCCCTTGTAACGTTAAATTCTTTACCAACTTCTTCTAAAGTTTTTGGTCTGCCGTCATCTATACCATATCTTAAACGTAAAACCTTTTCTTCTCTTGGAGTTAAGGTATCTAAAACACCAATTAATTGTTCTTTAAGCATTGTAAAAGAAACAGCATCTGTTGGTGCGGCACTACCTTCATCTTCTATAAAGTCTGAAAGGTGGCTATCTTCTTCTTCGCCAATAGGAGTTTCAAGTGAAACGGGGTCTTGTGCAATTTTTTGAATTTCTCTTACCCTTTCTTCACTTACACCCATTTCCTTTGCAATTTCTTCTGGGGTAGGCTCTCTTCCAAGTTCTTGAAGTAATCTTCTTGCAATTCTAACTTGCTTGTTTATGGTTTCTACCATATGAACGGGAATACGAATAGTTCTCGCTTGGTCTGCAATAGCCCTTGTTATTGCTTGGCGAATCCACCAAGTTGCATATGTAGAAAATTTAAAGCCTTTTTGATAGTCAAATTTTTCTACCGCTTTCATAAGACCAAGGTTGCCTTCTTGAATAAGGTCTAAAAATTGCATACCCCTGCCCATATACCTTTTTGCGATTGAAACAACAAGCCTTAAGTTTGCCTCGGATAAAAGCCTTTTAGCATATTCATCCCCTTCCATCATGCGTTTAGCAAGTTCGGTTTCTTCTTCTGGTTGAAGTAATGGAACTTTACCAATATCTTTTAAATACATTTTTACGGGGTCGTCCATACTAACTTCTTTTAAAAGTTGGTCGTATAAATCTTTATCCCTTTCGTATTCGTTTACAATTTGAATTCCACTCTGTTCGAAAAGAGTATAAATCTCTTCAAGTTCGTTTGGAGTAGCTTGGTATTTTTCTAACTTATCAAAAAGCGCATCAGTAGTAATACTACCACGCTTTCTATACTCTAAAATAACGTCTCCAACTACTTGCATTAAAATTTCTTTATGCAAAACGTTTTCTTCTGCAGAGTCTTTAATACTGCCTTTAGATTCAAATTCTTCTAGTGCCTTGATATCGATTTCTTCTTTCATTTATCTCTCCTTTTTATAAAGAAAAAAGTTTGTTTTTTTAAAGTTTATTTTTTGTTTTAAGCATAACGCCCATGTCTTTTGCTATTTGTTTTCTCTTTTCCGTGTCCGTTTCTACAGAGAATAACTTTGTAAGCCTGTCTATCTCTTTAGTGATAAAATCCTTTTTCAAAGTTTTAACGCAGTCGTCGAAATATCTTTCTTTATCAAAATTATTTTTA
>JAGBSS010000185.1 GCA_017631725.1 Clostridia bacterium
TCTGAAAGCCAAAGGTCAATTTCTTTAATTTCGTTATGCGGAATAAAAATATGCAGTCTCGATTTCTTTTTAAGCCAATTTTGTTGAACGGCTAAAACATCTTGCTTGTTTGCACTTTCTTCTTCTACCTTTTCGTAAAGAGTGGAAAAGTTGGCGTGCAGTTCGTTAAACTCTGTTTTAATATAGTTAGATTCTAAAATAACGCCGAAAAATAGCAAAAGACTAACGGCAAGCGTGGTTATAATTGTTTTTACCATTTTACCCCCTGTGGCAAGTTTAGGTTAAGCAATTTATATTTTTGGCGTTTGGCTTGAAAATATACCTTTCCGTTGCCGTCTAAGGTCATTACTTCTACACCTAAAACCGATTGACTTTGTTCTTTTACAAATTGTTTAACTTGTTTTTCGCTTAACCCCGATAAATTTACGTTGCGTTTATTTATCTTGCCTTCGGAAATAATTAAAAGTGGCAAAGACGTGGCTTTATCGTTAGCATTTAAATTTTCAAAGGCGGAGAGTTTGCCGTTAGATTCGAAAATGGCGTAATCTAATTGATCTAAAGAAAAATAGCCTGCCGTTCGCATACTTTCTAAAAGGTCTTCTACAGACAAACTATTCTTTTTAAGTTCTTTAATATCTACTCCGTTTTTAGTCAGTACCAAACTTGGCTTGCCAGAAATTAAAAACTTGCCAAAGTTTCCACTTTTTTCTATTAGCGCCATTACTTGATGCAATAAAAACAAAGTTAAAATTGCCACAATTCCGTAAATTAGCGGAATTGAAACGTCTGCCATTGGCACGCAAGCAAGGTCGGCTATAATTAACGTTACGACAAACTCAAAAGGTTGCATTTCCCCTATCTGACTTTTGCCCATAAGTCGCATTACCACCACAAGCGTTATATATATTATAAATGTTCTTATTAAGGTTACAGCCATAACCATATTATTAACTTTATTTGCCAATTTATTCAATATTGTTGACTAATATATATAATAATGTTATTATTATGGCATAGAGTAGCATAGGCGCGTAAAGTGTTGTAAAATGGGATGTCGTTTACAAACGAAAGGGAAACCTGCGGTGCTTATGCGCGTCCGCTATGTTATTTTGCTTTTTGCATTTTTCTTGCGGTCTCTCTATAAGGGAGATTTTTTTATGTCAAATTTATTTCTTGCAACCGCACCTTTTGACTTTACTAAAATTTTTGGCAACTTTACCAAAAGATGGTATTGGTATTTAGTTCTTTTTGTTTTCCTTGCGCTTTTAGTGGTGTTTACTATAATTAAAAAACGCAAACGCAATAATTTATCGCAAACTCAAAAATTAGTTTACACGGCAATTTTATCGGCTCTTTGTTTTATTGCAAACTATTTCACAATTAAAGCAAGCGATCTATTGCAAATTTCTTTAGTTGCCTCGGTAGGGTTTTTGGCCGGCTATCTTTTAGGTTCTGGTTTAGGGTTTGCCGCCGCCTTTGTTGGCGATTTAATATGCGGAATAGTTGCACCGTTTGGTGCATATAACCCAATTATAGGTATAGGCACAGGGCTTTGGGGGTTTGTCCCTGGGTTGATTTTTGAAAGGTTTAAAGGCAACGATTATATTAAAACTATAATCTCTTTTGCCATTTGTTTCTTGCTAAATTCTTTTGCTATTAATACTTTTGGGCTTTCGGTTATGTACACTATGACCTTTGAAAGTTTAATTGTTTTATTACCAACAAAACTTTTAGTGGTTGCAATTAACTGCGCTATATCCATAGGTTTGGTTGCCCTTTTAAAAAAGGTTTTGCCGAAAACAAAATTTAATTTAAACTAACAAAAAAGGCTTACTGTGTAAGCCTTTTTCTTTTAAATATACTAAATACTTTTTGTTTAAACGCTTGTATGCTAACAAGGTCAAACGCCAAAAACAAAACTCCTATAAATGCTACTAAAATTATTCCCACCGCCATTATGGTTAATATTGGACCTAAAAGTTTCAATAAAACTCCTTTTAAAAGCAATCCAAAAACACTTGTTAAAACAATAAAAATTACAGATAGCACACTAAACCGCCCGTATTCTATTTTTATGGGTGATTTTTTTGAAATAAGCCGTAAATTAAAAGCCGTTGTAATTACAAACACAAAGGCATAGCCCACAATTAAAGAGTATATTCCCATAAAAGATGGTAAAACATAAACGGATATCAGCATTAAAACAGCTCCGATTATATAGTAGACTAACGTTTTAGTTTCTAGCCCAATAGAATTTAAAATACTTGTCGTTATAGAAGATAAACTCATAAAAAGCATTAAAAATGCCGAATAGGATAAAAATTTCCCGCTATCTGCGTTGCCAAAGAACATAACTCCAATTTCCGTACCCATTACAAAAAATACGGGAAGACAAAAACTTGCTATTAAAACAGAAGTTTTTATAGCCTTTTCTATATTAGTTTTTAAACTTAAATTGCGTTTTGCGTAGTAGTTTTCGGAAATTTCAGGCACAAGCACCAAAGTAAAAGAGCCTATTATAGTTGTAGGTATAAATAAAATTGGCAAAGCCTGACCTGCGGCAGCACCAAACGCACTTATTGCAACGCTTTCCGTGTAGCCAGAAGATATTAATCGCATTGGCAAAATTATCGATACTAAAGACGCTATAAAAGAATTTGCCGTTCTCATTGCAGTCACAGGCATAGCAGATGCTAAAAGGGGTTTTAACTCTGTTTTTGGGTTTTTAAGTCTGTTTTTTCTTATTATAAAAACTAAAGTTGCAAGCGAGAAAGAAAACACGTAACTTACTAAAACGGCAACACCTGCCCTAAACGCACCCTGATAAGCAGTTGTTGCCCTTGATATCAAAAACACACCCACAAATATCATACAAATTTCTTCTAAAAGTTCTATAATGCTATAGGGTAAAAAATCTTTATTGCCCCAAAACACGCCCCTTAAAACAGCGTAAACAGAAGTAAAAACAAGCCCCGGCAATACCACTAAAAATATGTTTGCCGAGCGTACATCTGCAAAAATTATTGGCAACGTACCTTTAAAGACAAAAAAGAATATGCAAAGTGGTAATGCGGTTAACAAGGTTATAACAAGCCCTGCCGTTACAATTTTTTTCACCTTGTCTTCTCTATTTTCCGCCCTGTATTTTGTCATTAATCTTGAAACGGTTATAGGCGTGCCAGAAGAACAAATAGTTAATAAAAGTGCAAAAACCGAAAGGGCAACTTGATAAAGCCCAATGCCTTCTGCACCAATTGTTCTTGATAAAAAAATGCGATATAAAAACCCTAAAAACTTTTCACAAACCGAAAATACAGTAACAACGGCAACCGTTTTAAAAAATCCCAAAATAAAACCCCGAACAAACCTTTTCCGTATAGTTTATTCGGGGATTTAGTTAAATATAACGTGTTTACTATATGCCCTTTTTACTAAATTCGCAACCACAGTAGTTTTGGCGATAAAGACCGTGCTTAAAGGAAAGTTCAATGCTCCTTTTATATCCGTCTTTTTTCTTGAAATCACTTGTTAAATAACTAATTAAAACTTCACTTTCTATTTCTTTGCCAATTTTATTTATTAAAGATGCGTTTTTTAATGGACTTACCGTTAAAGACGTGCAAAATGCGTTAAAACCATAATTTTTTGCATATTCGGCAGTGTTTTTCAGGCGAAGATGAAAACATTTTTCGCACCTTGCTCCACCTTCTCTTTCCTTTTCTAACCCACTTATATTTGCTAAAAATTCTTGCTTTATAAAGGGGGCAATTATGCAGTTTATTTTATAAAACTCGCATAGCCTTTTTAATTCTTCTGCCCTTTTAAAATATTCTTGCTCACCATCTATATTAGGGTTATAAAAATATGCAGTAACGTTAAAATGTTTATTTAAAACTTCAATAACCGAACTTGCACAAGGGGCACA
>JAGBSS010000186.1 GCA_017631725.1 Clostridia bacterium
TTATTTTGATAAAACAAAAAGAAGATATATATTCGAGTATGTTTTAATTCAAGGTGAAAACGATACGAAAAGGCACGCAGATGAACTTATAAATTTATTAAAGGGAAAACCTTGCCACGTAAATTTAATAAGGCTAAATAAAGTTAAAGAAAAGTCTCTTTTAGCAACAGAAGACAAAGATGCTTATAGATTTTTAGGCATTTTAGAAAAGGCAGGCTTATCTGCAACGGTGAGAAGGCGTATGGGTGCAGATATAGATGGTGCTTGTGGGCAATTAAGAAGAAGATTTTTAGAAGAAAACGTGTAATTTTTTACTATTTTAGCATATTATGTTATTAGAGGTGAAAAATGAAGATTTGTTGCATAAAAGCCCCTTGGCTAATTGGTAAGTTTTTAAAACTTATTTTTGGTAAAAAGTGTATTACATAAGAAAGAAGGTCGCATTTTTGCGACCTTCTTTTTAATTATTTTCTATTATTGTTTCATAAAATTTTTCTTCTTTTTCAAAAGAATCTGCCATTTCACTTAAAACCTTATCTGTATCTAAATATTTGGCTTTTTTAATTTTTAGATAAGAAAGGTTAATTGCTTTATTTGCAAGCAAGTTTATGCTTGCCGCCGTGTTCCCGTAAGATGAGTTTACGCAGTAAATTACTAATTTTTTCTTTATTGCTTGGCTAAAGGAAATTGCATTGGTTTTTGCTGTTAAACCTGTAAATGCAACACTTGCGTTATATGCCGCTAAAGAAAATGCTTTTACTGCAGGAATATTACAATCTGATATATAAACCACACTATCTGCTAATCTACCACCGGTTATAGATGAAACTTCTTTCGCCCAATTGTCATCTTTACCTAAAACATAGTAAACACCGGCATCTTTTGCCATTTGTTCATCTTCATCATCTTGAGTGCAGACAATAGGAACTGCTTGATAATACATTAAAAGTTGGGCTAAAATGTTTCCGAAATTATTTGCACCAACAATTGCAACGTAATCGCCTTTTTGAATGTTTAATTTATCAACAATTGCAATAGCGTTTGATATATAACCTATAAAAAGGGCACTAAAATCGTCTACACTTTCGGGTAGCGAATAAAGGGAATTAATTTCTTCAGTTTTAAAATCCATTAAAAACCCGTTAAAATCTACACCGGCAACCTTTAAAGAAGAACATTTTTCCTTATCACCATCTTTACAAAAATTGCAGTCATCACAAGAACGCAACGCTTCTATAAAAACGTGTTTACCTTGCTCAAGGTCTAGCAAATTAACATCGGTTTCACTTACAACGCCAATTCCATAACTACCAAGTGCAACGTTTTCGCAATCTTCGTTGCCTGAATAGCGCAAAACGTCTGACAAAGTTAGTAAAGTTTTGGTTATTTTAACCTTTGCAGAACTTGATGCGCTTTCTACCTCGGAAATTTCTGTTTCTACTAATGTATTCGGTTTTTCGAGTATCCAACCCTTCATAAACCACCTTAATCTAAATTTTTCGAAATTACGAGCATTATACAATACTTTTAAAAA
>JAGBSS010000187.1 GCA_017631725.1 Clostridia bacterium
TTAATCGTTCTACAAGCGTTTATTTTCCAGAACACGTTTTCCCAATGTTGCCCGAAAAACTTTCTAACGGCGTTTGCTCTTTAAACGAAGGGGTGGATAGGTTAACTTTGTCTTGTATTATAAAATTTGATTTAACAGGAAAGGTAAAAGAAAGTTATATAACGCCATCTGTGATAAAAAGCATAGCAAGAACGACCTATTCTGGTGTTCAAAAGGTTATAGACGGCGAAATTTTAGACGAAAAATATAGTAATTTAAAAGAAGACATATTATTAGCAAACGAACTTGCAGAACTATTAACTAAACGCCGTGAAGAAGAAGGAGTGATAGATTTAGATGCTATTGAGAGTGAAATAAAAGTTGAACAAGGCATAATTAAGGTTTCTGCTTTTAAGCAAACAAAGGCGCATAAACTAATAGAAGAATTTATGATAATGGCAAACGTTTGCGTTGCAGAATATCTTTTTTATTCAGATAATTTGTGCGTTTACAGAACTCACGGTAAACCAGAAGAAGATAGATTAGAAAATTTTTATAAACTTTTAGATACCTTAGGTGTAAAACACAAAAAAAGTAAAAAAGAAGTATTTTCAAAAGATTTTCAGTTAATTTTAAAAAATACAGCGTCTACACCATATTATTCGGTTATAAATAGGGTAATGCTCCGCACAATGCAAAAGGCAAAATACACCCCTGAAAATTTAGGGCACTTTGGATTGTCGCTTAAATGCTATTGCCATTTTACTTCGCCAATTAGAAGATATCCCGATTTAACCGTTCATAGAATTTTAAAAGATTTTATAAAAAACGGGCTTAATAAAAAAGATTATTCTGAACTTGTATATGCCGTTAGCGAGCATTCTTCTGAAAAGGAGAGAAATGCAATAGAAGCAGAGCGAACGGTAGACGATTATTACAAGGTTTTATATCTTGCAGACAAGGTAAATGAAGAATTTTCCGCCGTTATAAGCGGTGTTTCGGCTTTTGGGTTTTTTGCAGAGTTAGAGTGCGGTGTAGAAGGGCTTGTAAAATTAGAAACGTTAAAGGGTAATAGAAGATATCAATTTATAGAAAACCAATACGCTCTAACTAATGGAAAATTAACTTATAGATTAGGTCAAGTTGTGAAAATAAAAGTTGCAAACGTTGACTTGGAATCAAAAAGTGCAGAATTCGTTTTAGTTGACTAATAAATGTATTGCAAAAATTAAAAGAATATAGTAAAATATAAAATAGTGTTATGGAAGAAAAGATAATTTCTTTAAACCGCCAAGCATCGCACGAGTATTTCGTAGAAGAAAAAATAGAGGCGGGAATAGTTTTAGAAGGTAGCGAAGTTAAGTCTTTAAGAAGGGGAAACGTTAATCTTAAAGATAGTTTTTGCCTTATTGCAAATGGAGAATTGCTTATAAAAAATATGCATATTCCCCTTTACGAAAAATCTGGGGCTTTTTCTACCAAAAATCCAAGGCGAGATAGAAAACTTTTACTTCATAAATTAGAAATTTTAAAACTTTCAATGAAAGTTGCAAAAAGTGGCTACACGTTAGTTCCGTTAAAACTTTATTTTAAGCAAGCACTAATAAAAATGGAACTTGGCCTATGTAAAGGTAAACATACCTTTGATAAAAAACGTGATTTAAAAGAAAAAGATTTAAAAAGAGATGCTGAAAGGCACATTAAAAATTTAACTTAAGGAGAAATTATGGCAGCGAAAAAGAGAATTGAAACGGTTTGCGTGCAAGGTGGCTACACCCCAAAAAATGGTGAACCAAGGCAAATCCCCGTATATCAAAGCACAACATTTAAATACGATACTAGTGAAGATATGGGTAAACTTTTTGATTTAGAAGCAAGTGGTTATTTTTACACCCGTCTTCAAAACCCCACTAACGATTACGTTGCAGCAAAACTTTGCGAATTAGAAGGTGGTAGTGCTGCTATGCTTACTTCTTCAGGACAAGCGGCAAACTTTTTTGCGGTATTTAATTTAGCAAGTGCAGGGGATCACGTAATTTCTTCTTCTGCTATATATGGCGGAACGTTTAACCTTTTTGCAAACACAATGGCAAGAATGGGTATAGAATTTACTTTCGTTTCTCCAGATGCAACTAAAGAAGAATTAGAAAAAGCCTTTAAACCAAACACTAAAGCAGTTTTTGGCGAAACAATTTCTAACCCATCTTTAGCAGTTTTAGATATAGAACTTTTTTCTAGCGTAGCACACGAACATGGCGTTCCATTTATTATTGACAACACTTTTGCAACGCCTGTTAATTGCAGACCTATAGAATTTGGCGCAGATATCGTAACTCACTCTACCACTAAATACATAGATGGTCACGGCGTATCCGTAGGTGGTGCTATTATCGATGCTGGTAAATTTGATTGGTTAAAACATAAAGATAAATTCCCAGGGTTAACCACCCCAGATGAAAGTTATCACGGTGTGACTTATGCGGAAAAATTTGGTCTTGGCGGTGCATTTATCACCAAGGCAACTGCGCAACTTATGAGAGATTTTGGTTGTACACAATCTCCGCAAAGCGCATATTACATCAACTTAGGTTTAGAGAGTTTACACGTTCGTATGCCTAAGCATGCTGAAAACGCTTTAAAAGTTGCTGAATTTTTAAATAGCGACGATAGGATTGACTGGGTTATTTTCCCAGGTCTTAAAGGTGATAAGTACTACGACCTTGCTCAAAAGTATATGCCTAAGGGTACTTGTGGCGTTGTAAGTTTTGGCGTAAAAGGTGGCAGAGCTGCTGCTGAAAAGTTTATGAAGAACTTAAAGCTTGCCGCTATCGAAACGCACGTTGCAGACGCTAGAACTTGCGTACTTCACCCCGCAAACGCAACTCACCGCCAACTTAGCGATGCCGAGCTTAAAAAAGCAGGTATTGCGCCTGAACTTGTAAGATTTTCTTGCGGTATAGAAAA
>JAGBSS010000015.1 GCA_017631725.1 Clostridia bacterium
CCAAAAGCATCAAAGCCCATTGGTTGAAAAACTTCATATCCTTTCATTTTTTTATAGCGAACAAAACTATCGGTAGGGCCATAGTTATACCAATGTCCTAGGTGAAGTTTTGCTGCAGAAGGGTAAGAAAACATTTCTAAACAATAATATTTTTTGTCCGTGTTTTTTGGGTTGAAAGTGTTAAGTTTTTCTTTTTCCCAAACTTTTTGCCATTTTTTTTCTATATTTTTAATATCCATTAGGTCTGCCTCCGCAAATCTTAATATTGATTAATTATATATTATAATTTTATTTTAGTCAAATAATTATATATAATAATATATATAAAAAGTTTATTTTTAGCCCTTTTAATTTGCTAATTTATATTTACAAAAATATAAAAAAGTGATACAATGTACTATGTGTTTTTATTGTAAATTTTAAGCAATTTTCTGCATTTAAATGAAAATAATTATAATATCATTTATTTGCTAAATAAATTAACACAAATTATGTCACACATAATTATAGGAGTATGATTTTAAAGTATTATGGATTTATTAAGTTTAGTTAAAAATCGCCAATCTGCAAGGGTTTATACAGATAAAAAAGTAGAAATTGAAAAAATTAATCAAATTTTAGAAATAGCAAGGCTTGCGCCATCTGCTTGCAATTCTCAACCTTGGAAAATGGTCGTTGTAAATAGCCAAGATAAGTTAGATGGTTTAAAAAAGTGCTTAATTTCTGGTAGTGTTAATGCTTTTTTATGCAACGTTAATACTTTTATTTGTATGGTAGAAGAACCTGCAGTTTTAAGAAAAGGGGTGACCGTTCCATCTGATTATTACACAGAGTACGATATTGGTGAACTTTTAGCCTACATTACACTTGCTGCAGAAAATGTTGGGGTTTCTTCTTGTATAATTGGTAGAGTTGATACGGAAAAGATTGTTTCTGTTTTAGACTTAAATGAAAACGAAAAATGTAAAATTGTTGTTGCTTTAGGGTATTCTGATACACCTAAACGTGAAAAAATTAGAAAATCTTCAGATGAGACTATAAAATTTATTTAAATTTAGGAGGTTACAATGCTTAGACATAAAGAACTAATTGAAAAAATGTCGTTAGAAGATTTGGCAAGCCAAATTTTATGTCAAGAAATTTACGATTACGACGATCCGGAAAAAATTGAAAAGAAACTTGCCGATTTAAAGCCGGGGTCGCTTTTTGTCACCGATATGAGTCCAGAAAAAATTAAAATGTATACCGATATGGCAAACAAATATTCGGTAACACCTGTTATGGTTGCAAGTGATATAGAATACGGCCCTGAAACTGCAATAAAAAATTCAGGTTATTTTCCACACCCAATGGCGTGGGGTGCTTGTAATGATGAAGGGCTAATTGAGCAAGCGGGTAGAATTTCCGCTCAAATTTCAAGAAAAGCGGGTGTTCATTGGACTTTTTCGCCTGTTGTTGATATTAATTTTAATTACAATTCGCCAGAATGTAATATAAGAAGTGTTTCTGACAATCCAGAAAGGGTTATTAAAATTGCAGGTGCGTTTTTAAAAGGCTTGCAAACTGATAATCTTATGGCGGCAGCCGTAAAACACTTTCCGGGGCAAGGTGTAGATGACAGAAGCACTCACTTTGTGACCACTATAAACACTCTTTCTAAAGAAGAATGGATGAATTCTTATGGAAAAGTTTATAAAAAAATGTTTGAAATGGGTGCAATGTCAGTTATGATAGGGCACATTGGTTTGCCATGTTTTGATGATGAAGTAGAAGAAAATTTTGGTGTTTTACCTGCATGTTTTAGCAAAAATCTTTTAACTAATCTTTTAAAAGGTGAACTTGGCTTTAAAGGTTGCGTTGTTTCTGATGCTATGACAATGATAGGAGCTTGTTCAAGAATTGATAGTGATAAAGAAGTTCCCGTTAGATACCTAAATGCAGGGGGAGACGTTATTTTATTCCCAGAACCTGGAGATGCAAAAAGTATTGTAGATGGTGTTAAAAGTGGCAAACTTCCGCTTGAAAGATTGCAAGATGCCGTTGATAGATTTTTATCATTAAAAGAACAAGTTGGTTTGTTAAAAGAAAACAATCCACAATTTGAAAGCAGTATTGTTGTAGAAGACACCGTTTCTAACGTTGCTGCAAAAATTGCAGATAAAAGTATTACTTTAGTTAGAAATTATAAAAATATTATCCCAAAAGACATTAAAAAGGGCAGTAAAGTGCTTGTTTTAGGTGTTTTTGAGCCTTATTTCCAAAGAAAACCCACAGGTAAAGAGTTTGCACCTTTAATTGATGAGTTTGAGAAATATGGTGCAAAAGTAGATTATATTTTCAATGCTCAATACGATGAAATTCAAAACATTTTACCCGAATACGATCTTGTTGTGGCCGCTTGTAAAATGAGTTCTGCAGACTATCACGGTGG
>JAGBSS010000188.1 GCA_017631725.1 Clostridia bacterium
AATCTAACTTAACGTAGTGGTCGCCGTGTGCCATAGCAGGTTTTGCACCTTCTAACCTAATACACATATACTCGTTAGAACCATTACCGTAAATCCAAACGCAAAGTGTTTCTTTACCCGTTAAATCAAGTGGTTTTTCGTGAGAATATTCTGTTAAAAGTTGTTGCTCGTTTGCCGGCAATTCTTTATCGAAATAGATAATTTCTTCTGCTTTTGCATCTTGTTTACCTGCACAACATACTTCTATTCTAATGGTTGGACTTTGTTTTTCAAAATTATTTATTACTCTGCCACTATTTTCCCCATCTTTAAAAGAATATGGATAAATTAAAGAATTTTCCGTGTGAACAAAAGAATATTCTCCGTTATTCTCTATCAGTCTATAGTCCTTACCATATTCTTTAAGTTTGTTTTTAACCTGTTCACTTACCTTACCGGCAGATTTAATTCTTGAATATATGCCTAATTTTTTTGCTATTTCGGTAGGCTCTCTTTTAGCATCAAACACGGCAGTATCTACAACGTATGAAAGACCAGAATCAAAACCTATTACCTTGCAACCTAAATAGTCGGCTTCATCACTAAAATATATTTTATCCATCCAATTGGTATATGGTTCTGGACCTTGCTCTACCCTTGGGTATAAAAGTTGCCAACCAAATGTTGCTGGCATTAAACGCCTAAAGCACGTATCATTGTTATATTCACAATGTAAGTCGGTTGCCATTTTTCTATTTGAAATAAAAATATCAAACGCACCCATTCTTGACCTTGCACCCCAAAGCAATGGGTGAATTATTGAGTATTCTACAATAGGTGTCTTTTTACAACGTTTTAAAACTTCTCTAACAAAAAGGGCTTCGTAATACCATCTAACTTCTATATCGTCACATTTTACCGTGTTTCCAATGCACTCTAATCCATCGAAGTACATCATTGAAAATCCGCCGTCGTTATAGGTGTTTGCCATATTTTCTGCTAATTCGTAAAAGAGTTTGCTACCCGGTACTGCTTGGAAAAATCCGTACATATTTTTTAAATGCTTAACCGTAGCGCCCTTTTTATGGCAAGATGGAGTTGTCCCTAAATATCCTCTTTTAAGACCTGTTAAAGCACCATTTTCGGCCTTATCGGTGAAAAATATTATTTCTTTATCAATTAAAAGGCAGGTTGCGTTTGTAAATGCTTGTGGAATTTGTATTAATGGAACTTTTAACGCATCTCCTTCTATATATAAAACGTTATCATCTAAATTTAAATCTTTATCTAACACGTATTCATTTAAGGTTGCTAAATCATCGCTTGGAACAGGTGTCACATATTTAGATTTTAAGTCTACCATGCAAGAATAGGTGTGTAAGCCACAAATAATTCCCTTTTCACCTAATTTATCCGAAACGTTCTTTTTAAAATCGCTTACGCCATTAGGAAATTTGTCTGGTAAAAATTTATAATCGGCTTGGCGATAACAACCGCCTTGAAGAAAGTCTAATTGAGTAATATTTAACTGATTAAGTCTTGAAATTAAGTTTTGGTCTACGTCATCTAAAACACCAACAATTAAGTAATCTTCGTGTGCGGCCTTTACATCTTCGGAAAATTGTCCGCCGTATAAGTTAAGTGGTATATCGTCAATGGTAACTCCTTCTATTGCTTTGGTTAGAGCAGTTTTTAATAATTCACTTGGCGCACCTACTAAACAAGAACTAACACCAGTTGCCCCTAACCTATGATAGGCAATGCTTGCAACTTTTTCGCATCTTCCGGGAATTTCTAACATATTACACTTTAATGAAAGCGACCTTGCAGATGCACTAAATTCCGATTTTCCATCTACATCGTCAGTTTCAACTGCGGCAAAATAAAATTGGCCGTAATAGTTTCCGTTATTTTCTTCTTTTACTATGGTAAACTTTAGGTCAAATTCACGTTCTATAATTTCTAAATAGAATGAAACGTTTGGTTTAGAAAAACTTACCTTAACAATGCCGTTATTTTCACAAACTTCGCTTGGGTAAAATTTTCCGTTTACCGTCTCACATGTATTTACGTTAGAAGAAGAATCTCCACCTCCAACAATGTCATTACATGCGTTATTAAATGAATCTATTTTTAAGAAAAAAGCAAAGCAATCTTTTTTTGCGTGGTTAATATTTGTTTTTAAATCTATAAAAGAAATTACCTTGCCCGCTTGGTCAAAAGAATAAGAAAAAGTTTTAGTTTTATAAGTAAACATATTCTCTCCTAAAAATTTTTTTTAATTATAACACATACCAAAATTTATTCAATATAAAAAAGTAAATTTATTTTATAAAATTGTAATTTTTTTTATAAAACCTTAAATTAATAGATTTTACAGCCATTGACAAAAATTTATTTATGATTTATAATAAATTTCACTAAAAATTTAAGGACTTTTTTATGAGAAAAATAGATTACGTAGACCCAATAATTGGCTCTGTTGGAGATGAGCAAGGCACAAGCTTTCACGGGGGTGGAAAAACCTATCCCGGTGCAGGTTATCC
>JAGBSS010000189.1 GCA_017631725.1 Clostridia bacterium
ACAACGTTGGTTATAGAATAGCCACAGCCATCGAACGTTCCGGTAAAGCCGTATGCCGCATTATTTCCTGCGCCACCATATTGAGAAGTACCTATAGTACCATCGTGGAACATTTCTGTTCCTGTACCAACAAGGTCTTTAGTTAATACAATGTAACCAGAAGATGCAGAACCTGCTTCTTTAAAGTTATTAGAAGTTGCACCACCTGCTACTCTCCATGGAGCAAGTACGTGTGTAGGAGCACATACGTCTGCAAGTTTGGTTATACCAAAGGTCGCAATTATCGCTTTTATCCTATACGCTTCTTCTGATGTGGATATATATATTTCCCTATTGCCTACATAAGTACTTAATACCTTTGATGAAACCACAACTGAATCACCTACCTGTGAGTAGTCTACTTGTTCATCATCTATGGTAACCATTTCAACTTCTCCATTAACCTTATATATTAAGCTATTGCCTACTATTTCACCAGAGTCGTCTGTTTGGGTTGCCCACGTCACATAATCTTCTATTACAATTGCTTGTTTAACTATTGTTGCTATTTTCGCAAAGTTAGAACCTATTATAATTATAGTTTCGCCTGATTCAACTACTTTTGTGGTTAAAACTGCATCTGTCTCGGTGATAGATGCTTGCGCAGTTATATCCTTTCCACCTTTTATTATTTTTGTAATACCAGATAGATTAATTATAATTTCATTAGATCTATTGGCTTCAATTTCTAAAAGGTTAGAATTTAAACCATAAACAGCACCAAATGCGTTTTTAATATCATCTATAACCGCAAAATCTGTAATTAACGTTGAGTTGGTGACAGTCATGTTTCTACCAAGAGACGTTCCCGCATTCGTTGTTTTGTTGATTGACGATGCAATTGCAGGTTTTGTCATATCTGATTCTTCGCTTGCCCTTATTATAATGGTAGAATTATTAATCTTCATACCGCATATTGCACTACCAAACACACCATAGTTCGTGCCGGCATTTGTAATATCAAAGTAGCAGTTTGTCAAGTTGCCCATTGCAAAGTAACCAAACAAGCCTTCGTTATAACGACTTAATGCAGTACCAATCAATGTTAAATCTTTAAATTCACGAGTAGATGAACATACACCGAATACTGTATTCCAACCACTAAAACCACCAAACGTAAAGTTCTTAATTGAGTGCCCTACACCATCAAACGTGCCGTTGAATCCGTAATATGGATTGTTGCCATTACCACCCAAACTATTATATGCGGAATAACCGAGAGTAAAGGCTTCTCCTTCAAAGTCGATATCATTAAGTAATGCTACGTAACCTTTTGCGTTTGCACCAGATTCTATAAAGCTTGCACTTGTTGCACCTAATGCTCTCAATACAGGAGATAATGTTACTACTCCACCTGTAAACGTTGAAATATCACTTGCCCTGCTTACGCCAAAGTCTGCGATGGTTGCGTTTACCCTATAATCTTTAACGTCTGTTTCAACGAGAATTAATTTCTTACCTGTATTTGCTTTTAATACGTCTGAAGGAATACTTATAAATGTATCGTACAATTCGTATGAAACGGATTCACCTTCTATTGTCACACTCTTTATTGTGCCTTCTATATCAATAGCAAAGTCTTTAGATACAATATCTCCAAGTTCGGTTGCGTAAGATGCATATGCAACAACGTCGAAATACTCTTCGGTAGGTCTAGACAATGTGACAATTTTTGCATAGTTAGACCCTACAACTATTACATTTGTACCACGAATTGAATATTCACTTGGGAGCATAAATCCGTTTGCAGTATTCTGTACGTTAATTAATTTACCACCAACAAACACTTTTACAGGATTTATAAGTGGAATTTCTACGTCTTGACCATCTACTGAACCAACGTAAATATTGTTATCCGTGTAATCAAGTAACAATCCGCCTGCGGTTACAATTGATGTCGAATCTATAAATATTGTAGAGCCTGTTGCTGGGATATTATCTCCACTTAAAGCACCAAGTGTCGTTGTTTGACCAGCAGCACCTTTTACTATAACAATAGAATTTGTTATGCCTTGCATTGATGATGCAAACGTTGACGTTAATGCGTTAGTTTTGCCTGAAGCAACTGATATTTCAAAATAACAATTATCAAACGATGCACTAACGTTTTTACCAAATAGACCATTATCATCACTAACCGTTCCAATAAAGCCTGCGTTGTAAATGCTTGAAACTTCTCCATTTCTTGAAACCAAGGTGTCAAAGAATTGAGTGCCGTTTATTACAAAGTTTTTAAATGTAAAGCCGTTACCATCTAACTTAATTACCGCACCATACGTTCCATACGTTCCAAATAAAGACCATCTGTAATATTCTCTTGCGTGACTTATAGTTGAACCACCAAAGTCTATATCGTTAGATAAGTAATAGTAACCACTATAATTTAATCCCGACGAACTTGTTCCCGTCGCACCACCAATTTTTTGCATTTGGTTAAGCGAACTTGTGCTACCTGTGTTAATTTGGCTTGCTTGCGAAATCTCGAGAGTTGCTAATACACCATTTACAATATATATTACACTATCGGTGTACATTTCAATTTGGAACGCATTTGGACCAATAAACGTGCTGATTTCTGAATATGGAATAGTTATTGTTTTTGCAACAGAATCGTAAGTGTAAGAAACTGTTTTTGTTTCGTTTTTATAACTAAACACAAAGGAAAGTGGTTGTTGTTCTATTCCTTGAATAATTAAGTTTCTACTTGTTTCTGTTGCAGTGTTTAAACCATAATTACCTATGTTAATTTCTTTTTCTACTAAAAGGAATTCCCATACTGCGTAAAGTGTGATTTCACTTTCTACACCAACAACGTAAATAGATTTATCGGTATATTCTACCTCTCCATTTGCAGTTAAAGACCAACCAATGAAACCATGCCATTGTTTTGTAAACGCATTTGCAGGTAAAATAATGTTTTCGTTTGTTCTTGCAACAATTGATTGCATTGAGCCAGAGTCTGCACCATTGCCATTGAAGTTAATAGTGTTTTCGTTTGCCGTCCAGATTGCATAAATTGTTGAATTGGTTTGACCAAGAACAATGCTGTCACCAGCGTTTAAGATTTCTTCACCTGACATAGTTAAAGACCAACCTACAAAGGTGTAGCCTACCCTTTCAAAGGTGTTTTCAGGCAAGGTTATAGAATCGCCTGTTTTTACGGTAATTTTTTCTACGCTACCACTTGTTGCACCGTTGCCGTTAAAGTTTGCAGATACGTATGCGGCGGTATTTGCCACCTTAACTATTTTTGCAAATCCAGAGCCTATTACAACAAGCTCTTCACCTTTTTGAACTTCATCAAAGGTTAAGATTGCACCGTTTTCTGAAACTATTACTTTAGAAGTTATATTTTTACCATTTTTAAATATTTTGGTTATGCCAGATAGTTCAACAAATACTTCACCATCTAACGTGCAACCTGCTTCTATTTGGTTATCAGTTATGCTATAAATGTTTTCTTCACCAATTTTTGATTTCAATGCAGTGGTAAAGGCATAATCTGTAAGAACGATGGTGCTATTAAAGGTTGTTCCCTTGTTCCATAAAGCGCCATTGGTTGCAGATGCAATTTGTTGAGACAACGCCGCCCCGGAAAGGGCTTTTGTACCTTCTCTTACGATAATTGTAGAATCGGTCACGTTAAAACCACCTGTCATACGACCAAATATACCATAAGTACAAGCTGAACCTAATTCTATATCAATATAAACGTTATTTAAATTACCGCTTACCATGTATCCGAATAAGCCTTCGAAATATTGTCCTGATGGGACGCTACCAATAAGGGTTAAATCTTTAAATTCACGAGTTGAGGTAGACATGCCAAATACCGTTTGCCAACCTTCTGATCCCGTTACAAAGTTATAAATAGATTTGCCATTACCATCGAAGGTTCCGTTGAAACCATAGTACGGATTGGTTCCGTTTCCAGTTAAGCTATTATAACCATAGAAACCAAAGTTGAATATTTGACCTTGCGCATCTATATCATTTGCTAAAACAATATAACCTTTTGCATTAGCAGCGGATTCTTTAAAGTTTGCACTTGTTGCACCTAATGCTATCATTGCAGGAGCAAGTGTGCCAGACGCATTTAAGCAAGAAGAAATATCACTAAACTTGGTTGCCACAAAGGTTGCAATCGTTGTATTTAAAACGTATGTATTTGCGTTTGTTTTAATTGTTATAACGTGCTTACCAACGTTTTCTTTTAATACTGAAGATGAAATATATAAGTAGCCGTCGCTTACACTATAACTTACTGCATTTCCAGAAATTGTAACTGATTCTACAGCACCATCTATTTCATAAACAAAGTCTGTTTCAATAACTTGATTTTCATCGTTTGTTCTGCTTGCTGCAGCAATTACGTTGTTAACTACTATTTCTTCAGATTCAAGTTTTGCCAAGAAATATCTGTTAAATTTACCCATATCTAAGGTAAACGTGCTACGGTGAGTTGAAATGTATTCTGCCGAGAAAGTTATTGTATCTGAATCTAAAATAATACCTTCTTGATTAGAAACGTCTACACCCCTATAAATAATTCTATTTACACCAGAGATTTCTAATACTACGTCTTCATTTGCGTTAACTTCTTTAACAATTGATATGCTTTCAACTTTACAGGTTGATTTTAATTCTACACCAACTATATAAGGATCTTCTACGTAGAACACAGAACCAAAGGTTTCGTTCATTTCGCCATCTAAACTAAAGGAAACGCTACCTTGAGATACAACTACGCAGTTTGTAAATACGTTTGCACCAGATGGTTTATTACCTAAGATATAATCTGTTGAATCTGCGTTAGATTTAATAAACAAGTTATCATATGAACCATTAAAGTACCAACCAAATAAGCCACCTTGGTATACACTAAAATCTACAATGTTTAAGTTAGAAATAACTGCACTTGAACTCATTCCGCCAAACAATGCGTTATGTCCGTTTAAAGTAAAGTTAGAAATTGTATAACCACGGCCATCTAACGTGCCTGCAAAACCTGTGCCTGCATCCCAGTTGGTTTGTGCGTGAACGATGGAAATTCCGCCAAAGTCAATATCTGCACCTAAAACAAAGTAGCCGTAGATATTGTTTGCAGATGCATCTTTACCATTGTTAGACTTGTTGTCGTATGCAGTTGCACCACCTGCTATTGCGTATTGTGGGAGAACTGAAGTAGAGCCTGTATGAATTTGATTTACACTTGTAATTAAGCAAGTTACAACGTCTAAAGTGTAATAGTAATCTACAACGTCTGTTGAAATGGTTGCCGTTCTGTTTTTACCATATAGTTTGCTTACTATTTCGTAAGGAATTGTTACAATGCCATTTTCAAACGTAATAGCATCTAAGCCTATTTTAACACCTGCAAAAGTTGCAGAAAGAATTTTTGTTCCTTCTACTTGTTGAGTAAATGGAATTTTGCTTGCCGTGGCAGTATTTAAACCATAAGTGCCAAGATCAAGTTCAACAACTTTAGCAGCAACGACTACTACGACGAAAGATTTAATTTCCGTGCCATCGTTTAAAATTATTTTAGCA
>JAGBSS010000190.1 GCA_017631725.1 Clostridia bacterium
ATTTTTGGTTTAATTTCTTTTTCTTTTATTTCCACAGGGCACGAATCTTTTACTCTATTATTAGAAAAAGATATTGCTATTTACGGGCTAATTATTTTATTATTTGTTAGAATGACTTTAACACTTTTAGCAAACACAACCAAACTTACGGGGGGCGTATTTCTTCCATTTTTGGCTTTAGGGGCAATATTCTCTTGTATTATTGCAAAAATTTTACAATTAGCCCTTGCAATAGATGATACCTATTACACGGCAATTTTAGTATTAGGTTTAGCCACTTGCATTGCTTCAATGATGAAAATGCCACTTACGGCAATTGTATTTTCTTTAGAAGTGTTTGGGTGTACAAACAATATTCTCTACATTATAATAGCCGTTGCCTTTTCCTTTATTATAACGCAAATATTTGGCGCAAAGGGTATTAACGAAGGCATTATAAACAACCTTGTAAAAGCCCAAGAAGAAACGCATAAAAGAATTGTTATCGATACGCATATCACCATTAAAAAGGGTTCTTTTGCAGAATATATGCACGCTAAAGATATCATTTGGCCGGCAAACTTTTTCTTGCTTGCAATATCTCCAAGTAAAGAAAGACAAAGTGAAAGCGACCATAACGTTTTCCACGAAGGGGACGTTTTACATATCAGATACTCTACCTTTGATGAAGAGCATACAAAACGAGAACTTATTGCAATTGTTGGCGAACAAGATTACGATGAAAATCAAGTAGAATTAGAATAAAATTTAAAACTAAACAAAAAAACCAAGCATCTGCTTGGTTTTTTATTATCTGTATATTTTTTACTTTTAACTATTTACCTAAATAAACCATTAAAACTGCAATATCTGCTGGGGAAACACCAGAAATTCTGCCTGCTTGCCCCAAGTTTTGTGGCCTTATTTTATCTAATTTTTGCCTTGCCTCTAACCTTAAGCCGTTTATTGATAAATAATCTAAATCTTTTGGTAAAAGTTTTTCTTCTAACTTTTTAGCCTTTAAAATTTGTTCCTGCTCTTTTTCTAAATAGCATTGATATTTTGCATCTAACTCTATGGTATGCAAAACGTCTTTACCAATATTTTCAAACCCACCAAAAGCCAAAGCAATATCTTCTATACTAATGCCCCTTCTAACTAAATCACTTCTCGTTAAAGAAGTAGATGCCTTTGTATAGCCATATTTAGATAAAAGTTCTTCCGTTTCACTTGGCTTTAACTTTGTTTCCATTTCCTTTAAAGCCTGTTCGTACTGACTTTTTCTTTCTAAATATTTTTCGTATCTCTCTTTAGAAACAAGCCCTGTTTTATACCCCAATGGTGTAAGCCTTAAATCGCAGTTGTCTTGCCTTAAAACAATTCTGTGTTCGGCACGAGAAGTCATCATACGGTATGGCTCGTTTGTACCTTTAGTGACAAGGTCATCAATTAAAACACCAATGTAGCCATCACTTCTTGTTAAAATTAACGGCTCTTTATTTTGCATTTTTAAACTTGCGTTAATACCTGCAATAAGACCTTGAGCCGCCGCCTCTTCATATCCGCTTGTGCCGTTTATTTGACCTGCAGAATAAAGCCCAGATATTTTTTTAAATTCTAACGTAGGCAAAAGGTCAAGAGAGTCTATACAATCGTATTCTATAGCGTAAGCATAACGCATAATTTCGCAATTTTCCAAACCTTCTACCGTTCTATACATTTGTTTTTGAACGTCATGCGGGAGTGACGTTGACATACCTTGAACGTAAATTTCGTTGGTATCCCCTGCTTCTGGCTCTAAAAATAATTGATGGCGTTCTTTATCAGCAAAACGAACGACCTTATCTTCAATAGAAGGACAATACCTTGGACCTGTGCCTTTAATAAGCCCACCGTAAAGTGGCGAACGATGCAAGTTGTTTCTAATAATTTCGTGAGTTTTTTCGTTAGTATAAGTTAAATAGCAAGGAGTTTGTTTTTCAGGGAGTTTGTCCGTTAAAAAGGAAAATGGATAAATATCCGTTTCGCCATCTTGAACTGATAACCTTGAAAAATCTATAGTTCTTGCATCTATTCTAGCAGGAGTTCCCGTTTTAAAACGCCTTACGTTATACCCTAAATCAATTAAATTTTTGGTTAACTCGTTTGCAGGTTGAAATCCGTTAGGACCTGCAGAACGTTTCCACTCCCCTGCAATAACTTCTCCATTTAAATAAACACCAGAACAAATTACAACGCTTTTAGCGTAGAAAACGCCACCGAAAGCAGTTTTTACACCCTTAACTGCACCGTTTTCAACTAAAATTTCCGTTGCTTCGGCCTGAACAATTTTTAAATTTTCCGTGTTTTCAAGGGTGTGTTTCATATTGGTATGATATGCGTTTTTATCCGTTTGACCCCTTAAACTTTGAACGGCAGCACCTTTGCCACGGTTAAGCATGCGAATTTGCAATAAAGATTTATCTGCATTAATGCCCATTTCACCGCCCAAGGCATCAATTTCTCTAACAATTTGCCCTTTAGCCGTTCCGCCGACAGAAGGATTACACGCCAAAAAGGCTATGCTGTCTAAATTCATAGTTAGCATAACCGTTTTATTACCCGTTCTTGCCAAGGCAAGCGCCGCTTCTGAACCTGCGTGCCCTGCACCTATAACGACTGCGTCGTATTGTCCTTCGCTAAATAAATTCATGTTATTTCTTTAAAAGCATATTTTTAAGGTCGTTTATTTCCGTAGCAAGTTTTTCATCGTTTTTAATAAGTTCCGAAATTCTGTTCCTTGCGTAAATTACCGTTGTATGGTCACGTTTACCCATTTTTTGACCTATAAATTCTTGTGGAAGACTCATAAGTTCGGTAA
>JAGBSS010000191.1 GCA_017631725.1 Clostridia bacterium
AAAAATTCTTTTTTGTTAATTAAAGACTTAAATTCAAGTTCTACAAACTTTGCTTTTAGATTATCGCCAAAAGGTAAATTCAAGGTGGCAGAGTTTAAATCTACGTTTATATCGCAATCTGTTTTTATGGTTGCAAGTTCACGAGAGAGATAGCAACTTTCTTTGCCATTGGTTAGTTTTTCTAACAATTTGCCCTTTAGGTCAGCAATATTTTGGTATACCCCATCTATAGTAACGTATTTATCTAAAAGGGAAATAGCCGTTTTTTCGCCAACGCCACTTACCCCCGGAATATTATCAGAAGAATCCCCCATAAGTGCCTTTAATTCTATAACTTGACAAGGATTAATGCCTGTTTTTTCCTTAAAGTTGTCTTTATTATAAATTTCTAATTCTGAAATACCTTTTCTCGTTAAATATACAGAAGTGCTTTCATCTACTAACTGAAAAGAATCTCTATCCCCTGTTATAATTATGGTTTCTACGTTTGTATTTTTAGCGTAAGTGCCAATAATATCGTCTGCTTCTATTCCTGCCTTTTCTACCGTTTTAATGCCCATATCGGCTAAAACTTCTTTTAAGAGTGGAACTTGAGAAACAAGTTCAACGGGCATTGGTTTTCTGGTTGCTTTATAACCAGCAAAAGACTTATGCCTAAAGGTAGGTTCTTTTCTATCAAAAGCAACAACAACGTGGGTTGGGTTAACGGAATTTAAAATTTTAGAGAACATATTCATAAATCCGTAAACGGCGTTGGTGTATTGCCCCTTTTTAGTTAAGAATAACGGCATTGCGTAAAACGCCCTGTATATTAAACTATTACCATCTATTAAAACTAATTTTTCCATAAACTTTCACTTATTGCTTGCCATTAAAATAAAAATATGATATTATTTTTAAGTCGAAAGGCATTATATATTATTATCTATATAATTTTAACAAAAATACTTTGTTTTTGCAAGGGTATTTAAAATTATTTTTGCCACTGTGGTGGAATTGGCAGACGCGCTGGACTCAAAATCCTGTGGTAGCGATACCGTGTCGGTTCGACCCCGACCAGTGGCACCAAAAAAGAGCACTATTCGTGCTCTTTTTATTTTATCTTTATTATTTATTCTGTTTCTTTTGTAGTTTCTTCCAATTTATAAACCCGTAAAGGTCGTTAAGTAAAAACACTATAAAACAGGTTAAAACGGATATGTAAGATGAATTTTTTGCCAACATAAACGCCCATAAAATTATTAGCACCACGTCGTTTAAGGCATAGGCTAAAGCGTAAAAGGGGCTTCTTCTAAAAGTTAGATAGGCGGCAAAAAAACTTGTTGCTATAGAAATTGTGCTAACTAATAAATTTGCCGTGTTAAGCGCCTTTAAAATAAAGTGAAAGGCAAGTGTGACAACTCCGCAAAGCAATACTCCTATCAAATATTCTCTTTTTTTAAGGGTGTTTACTTTAACTTCTGCACCATTTTCATTAGAAGGGTTTTTAAGCCAAGATATAAGCGAAATTACTGCCATAGGAAGCGTCATACCCGCATAGGTGGCAAGTTCTCCAAAATATGCACACTTATATGATATAATCGAATAAAGAGTGCTAAAGATTATAATAAAAACCTGACCTATCGGATTACCCTTTGCGCAAAATATAAGTGCCACCGCACCCAAAAGTGATACAAAATAGTTTAAATAGCCTTTTCTATCGAATATACGAAAAAACGTTGTTATCGTAGTTAGTGAAAAGGTTAAAAGAAAAATTTCAAACTTTGTAAACTTTCCTAACAATTTAAAAGTTTTCATACCACTCCAAAAAAACAGCATTCGGCTATATCTTTATAATAAGTCGAATGCGTTGAATTTTAATAATTATAAACTTAATTTAGCAATAAAACTTGCTATTGGGTTATTTATATATAGTTTATCTAATCCAAAGAAACTACCCTTGATAAAGTTATAAAATGCGCCTTCTTTGGTAATCCAAAATACAATTTGAAATGCTACAAGTAAAATTATAAACATTACCACTTCTGCTAACAAAATACCGAAAATTTTGTTAACGGCACTTGATACGGGATTTTTTGCTTCGAACACCTTTTTTAACAATAAAACCACTAATTTTCTTAAAAGTTGAACAATAACAAAAAGCGCAACGGCAACAACTATAACGTCTATTCTAATTGTTAATAATATAGAGCATATCGGCGCTGAAGAACCTTTTAATGCTAAAACTAATTTTTCAACCAAGTTTTGCACAAAGGAAAGTTTTAATACAAGTCCAAGTAAAAAGTAAGTAATTACCACGGAGATAATCACACCAAAAAATCCGTCTGTAACGGCTTTAAGGGTTCTACCAAATCCTGCAATTGCACCTGCAAAACCAACTATAATTACTAATCCTATTGCTATAAAATCGACTAAAACCAAACTAAACCTACTTTAAATATTTATCTAAAAATTCTTCCCATTTTGGGCTTTTATCAGTTTCGTGATTACCATCGAAAGTATAATAACAAAACTTTTCTTGTGCGTTAAACTCTTTGTAATATTCTGTTGTTATAATTGCCGAAGCCTCTGACTCTTTATAGTTAAAAAGTGCATCTTTGTCGCCCATAGTAATTACAAGCGCCCTTGGACAAACAAGTGCTGCAAGTTCTGCATCTTCAAACCTGTTTGCAAGCCCTTTATAACTCCAATCTGCCCAAGAGTTTGTAAACCTGTTAGAATACCAACTTGAAGAATAACAAGCCTTTACTCTCGTGTCTATTGCGGCAAAAGTTAATGCGTTCATACCGCCGTATGAGAGCCCAATAACACCAAAACGGTCTTCTGAATAACCGCCATCGCTTAAAAAATAGTCTGCACATTGGCTTACTAAAACTTGCTCTAAAGCAGTTATAGAAAATCCTAATTGCATACACCTTCCGTTAAGCCTTATTCTATCAAATTTTTCTTCATTTTCCGACTGATTCCAAAGCAAAAATTGTGGGCAAAATACCGCATATCCCCTATCCGACATACGCCTTGCCATATGGTTATAGTTGCCAGAATCTAAATTTATGCTGGAAACTAATTCGGGCGTTCCTCCACCACCGTGGAAGGCAAAAATTAACGGAGTGTTTTCAGTTTTATCTATAGGTTCAAACAATATGCCGTAGAAAGGAATATTAAAAGCACCCGTTATTGACATGCGATAGATATTAACGTTTTTATCTAACGCAACAAAATTTTTCTCTACTTTAATATTAACCTTTTTAGGCTTGTTAAACCCTATAATTTTTTTATAATCTTGCCTAAACTTTTCTGGGTTAGATTTATATTTTTTAGGGCTAATATATTTAGAACGTTTAATAGCAGACGTTTCCCTTTCTTTCGCTATAAAATTTTGCAAACTACTTGAATAATTTTTCCTATAATCTAAATTATTTATAACTTCTTCACTATAATATTTCATTATATTCTCCTATAACCAGTATTTAACCGCCATACCCGTTTTGCCGGCTTCTGTTATAATTTCTTCCGCTTTAGAAATCACACCGCACTTTTCAACGTTTTTTGTTGCCGCTAAATTATCCTTAAAGCACGTCACAAGCACGGGACAGCCTAAAAGTTCTCTCGCTTTTTCTATGGAGAGTTTTGCTATTATCTCGCCATACCCCATGCCCCTTGCAGATTTTTTGACAATAAAACCAACGTTTCCGCCAAAATACTTTAGGGCATCGGTAAGTCCAAGCCTTATATTTGCCGTACCGATATATTCGCCGTTATCTACAAGCCAAAAAGTTGCAGAAGGTATAAAACCTTTTGGTAAATTTATACCCTTTTCACTATTTTCATAATCGGTAAAAATGGTATCCTTCCAATTTTCGTATTCTTCTGGATTATGTATGATATATTTATGCAAGGTTTCTGCATAGGTCTCTTGCATTGCTTTGTAATAAGAGTCTAAATACTGTTTGCAAGGTTTTATAAATTCCATTATTACTTCTCCCAAATATTAGATAACAAAACTTGTTTGTTTGTGCCGTAAAAAATATCTTGTTTCCCACTTATAACTTTACAAAGCGTTTCAATGTTTTCCCAACCGTTTTCAAATAAATCCATTTCGTAAGAATGCCCGCCTATATAAAATATTGCGTTTTTCTCCGTTTTTAAGTTTATAAATTCATAGGCAAGCCTTAACGTTTCTTCAAATGGTTGTAAAGCCCAAGAAGTATTGGTAAAATTATACAAGTTTTCTTGAAGGTCAAATTTGCCATTGCTATTTGCATTTCTTGCATATTTCACGCCCGTTTTGTTTTTTAAAATTTGCTCTACCCTGTTGTCTTGCGCCCCGTATGGAGATGCAAAACCAACTACTTCATAGCCAACGATATTAGATAAATTAACCCTGTCCGTTTCTACTTCAAAAATAATTTCTTCTTCGGTTAAATTTAATAAATTGGGGTGTGTAAGACAATGTGATGCAACTTCGTGGTTGACATATAAACTTTTAATTTCCTTTTCTTCTAACCTAAAATGGTTTACCGTGACACCTTGATGCGTTAAAGTGCCTTTAAGTCCAAACAAACCTGAGTTTAAATTAAAAGTACACTTTAAGCCGTATTTATTTAGTATAGAAATTAAACGACGGTCTTGTTCAACACCGTCGTCAAATGAAAAGGTCACTGCTTTATTTACAAGCATTGTTTCTCCTTTAATATTAGCAAAAAGTTGCTATAAACTAATGCGACAAATTATTCTGGTTTTTTGTCAAAATCTAAAGTTAAATCGTAATCGCCAAGTTTGTTTACTTTAAAGCCGTTCTTTTTGTATTCTTCATAATCAAAGGCTTCAAGTTCATCTATTGCAAGTTTATGGAATTCGTAGAAGTTATGCCACCATTCCCAACCAGAACCAAGTTCGTTAGAAAGGTATGCATCTGCAATATCACAAGCAGTTTGTGGAGCAACGTAGAATGCACCCATTGCTAAAACGTTTACACCATTACCAGTTATTGCCCTTGTTGCTGCTGGTAAACTTTCTACAACACCTGCGTGAACGTGTGGGCATTTGCTTGCTGCAATATGTATACCCATACCTGTGCCACAGAAAATCATAGCCCTTTCATAGTTACCTTCAGAAATTTCTGCACCAACTCTTAAACCAACCCTGTGGAACATTAAGTCTGTATCATTTGGGTCGCTATCTTTTTTTACGCCAAGGTCTAAAATTTTCCAACCCTTTTTTTGAAGATGTTCAACAACAACTTCTTTTAAAGGGAAACCGGCAAAGTCTGCACCAACAACTAAATATTTATCTTTTACTGTCTTCATAAAAAATCTCCATAGGTTTTTATTAATTATAACATTTCTAAAAAAACATTGCAATAGCATAAATACAAAAAAAAATAAAAATTCCAAGCCATAACTTGGAATTTAAAGTTTAATTAATTAAGTCCCGTTTGCTTTAAAAGGTCTGCAATGCTTTTTGCTTTATCAGAAGATAGATATTTAGTCTCTTGCATACTATCTTTTAACCCACCTTTTTTTAAAAGAGAAAACCAACGTTTTACAGTATAAAATAGATATAAAATTTTTATACCTTTATACGTTGCAGATAAAGCCTCTCCTGCATCTTCTATTAAAATAGCACCGTGTTTGTTGCATATTGAAAGAATTTCATC
>JAGBSS010000192.1 GCA_017631725.1 Clostridia bacterium
GCGTTTATAATTGTAGACTTACCTGTGTTTGGTATGCCAATTACCATAAACCTTAATGGAACAAAAATTCCTTTATTTTTGTTTCTTTCCCACTTTTCTTTTAAAAGTCCAAACATTTTGGTATACAAAAGAGTGACCGACTGCTTATTCATAGCGGAAATAGAAACTGCTTCTTTATTTTCCGCCTTAAACTCGGCCACGCTACGCCTTGCGTCTTCAGGAGTGATTAAATCTGCCTTGTTTAAAACGTAAAGCACCTTTTTATCTTTAAAAAGTTTGTCAAGTTTTGGGTTTACAGAAGCACGTGGGGCACGAGCATCTAAAATCATAAGCACGCCGTCTATTGCACGCAAATTCTCTTCCATCATGCGCATTGCCGCCGTCATATGCCCTGGAAACCATTGTAAATGTTGCACTTTTATTTACCTATTAAATCGGGGCGATTACTTTTAGTAATTTTCTCCGATTGTTCCTTTCTCCATTTATCAATTTCGGCGTGGTTGCCACTTAAAAGCACGTCTGGTACTTTTAAGCCCATAAACTCTTGTGGGCGAGTGTAATGGGGGTATTCAAGCATACCACTTGCAAACGATTCTTCACCAAGAGAGTCTTTATTAATAACCCCGTCAACGTATCTGCAAACGGCATCTGCAACGACCATTGCAGGCAGTTCGCCACCCGTTAAAACGTAATCTCCAATAGAAATTTCGCCATCGAAATAAAGGTCTAAAACCCTTTGGTCAACCCCTTCGTAATGCCCGCATAAAAGCAAAATTCTCTCTTCTTTTGCAAGGCTAACGACAAGTTTTTGGTCTAAAGTTTGACCCTTTGGCGACATATATAATCTCTTTGCCTTATGGTCTGGGTCAATGGCTAAAACTGCATCTTTAATAGGTTGCGGAGTCATAACCATACCTGCCCCACCGCCAAAAGGAGTATCATCACATTTTCTATGCTTGTCTAAAGTGTAATCTCTAATATCAGTTATTACAATTTCCACCTTTTTTTCGTTTACTGCTCTACCAATAATACTGGAAAAAAGCGGTGCAAAAAAGTCGGGGAAAAGCGTTAAAACGTCAATCCTCATAACAAGCCACCTCTTTAAGTCTGCTTTTTGAAAGTGTGATTTTTTTGTTTTCGATATCTGCGCTTATTAAAAGGTCTTTTAAAAAGGGGAATCTCATAACTTTTTTGCCATCAAAAACAGTCCAAACGTCTGTTTTTAAACTTAAAACGTCTGTGACAATACCATAATTATTACCATCTTCGTCTATAATTTCGCAACCTATAACGTCAACGATAAAAAAAGTATTTTTAGGCAAAGACACGGCATCTTTTCTTTCAACTAAAAGGTCTTTACCCCTAAATAGTTCTGCCGTGTTTCTGTCAAAAATTCCGTTGATGCTTAAAATTACAAACCCTGCTGCAATTTTAGCATAATTAACCTTATAAACTTTTCCGTCTATATAGACACTTTTTAAAAGTTTAAAACGATTAATATCGTCCGTTAAAGGGATAACTTTAACTTCACCTTTAATGCCTTGTGGTTTAACTATAGCGCCAATTTTAATAAAATTTTCCATACTTAAAAAACGTGAAGTTTATGCCTCACGCTCTTTTATTTCTAAATTATATTTTTTGTTTTGCTTTAAAGAAGCGGCATGAACCAAGGTTCTTATTGCTTTTGCAATTTTGCCCTGACGACCAATAACTTTACCCATATCTTCTGGGTCTAAGGTTACGGTAACGGTAACTTCTTTGCCAGAAACGGTTTCTTCAATTTCAACCATTTCCTTTTTATCGGCAAAACTGTTAACGATGTATTTAATTAAATCTACCATGTCCGCTCCTTACTATTTGGACTTGCGAACTTTGGTTTTAGCAGGTGAAAGTTTAGTTGGTTTTGGTAAAATTTCTTTTGCAATTAAAAGATTTTTAACCGTTTCTGTAGGTTGAACACCTTTGTTAAGCCAATCTTTAGCCTTGTCTGCATCGATTACAACTTCTGCAGGTTGTGTAATAGGATTGTAGTAGCCAACCTTATCGATGTAAGCACCATCACGTGCTACCCTTGAATCTACAATAACGATACGATAGAAGGGGGATTTTTTGTCACCAAGTCTTGTTAATCTCATTTTTACTGCCATTTTTCTTTTCTCCTTAAAAATGTTTTTTATTTTTTATTATCCAAAGAACTTAAATAGTTTATTGTTCTTCATTTGTTTCATCATAACTTTGGTTTGGTCGAACTGTTTTAAAAGTTTGTTTACTTCTTGAACGGATGTTCCAGAACCATTTGCTATCCTTTGCTTTCTTGAAGAGTTTATTATAGATGGATTTTCACGTTCTCTTTTAGTCATAGAACGAATTATTGCCTTTACCCTCTCTATTTTCTTTTCATCTATATCATCTTCTGAAATTTTAAATTTGCTACCCATACCGGGCATACGGGAAATTATATCTCTAACGCCACCCATTTTTTTCATGGCTTCGAATTGTTCTAAATAATCTTCTAACGTAAAGGAATTTTCCCTAAATTTCTTTTCTAATTTTTTTGCCTGTTCTTCTGAAACGGTTTCTTGCGCACGTTCTATTAACGTTAGCACGTCTCCCATGCCAAGAATTCGGTTTGCCATACGGTCTGGATAGAAAGGCTCTAAATCGCCAAGTTTTTCACCAACCGAACAAAACTTTATTGGTTTACCCGTTATTGCCTTTATAGATAAGGTTGCACCACCACGAGTGTCACCATCTAACTTGGTTAAAACTAAACCACTCACTTCTAACCTTTTGTTAAAAGTATCTGCAACTTCTACGGCAACTTGACCGGTCATAGAATCTACTACAAGTAAAATTTCACTTGGGTTTACAGCAGATTTTATATCTTCTAATTCTTGCATAAGGCTTTCATCTATCTGAAGCCTACCCGCAGTATCTATTATAACCGTGTCATAGCCAAAAGATTTTGCGTGTTTAACACCTTCTATAGCAATTTTAACGGGGTCGCCTTGCCCCTTTTCAAAAACAAAACAGTCTGCCTTTTCGCCAACAACTTTAAGTTGATTTATTGCCGCTGGACGATAAACGTCGCACGCAACGAACATTGGTTTTTTGCCTTGCTTTTTCAAGTGTAAACCAAGTTTACCAACAAGGGTTGTTTTACCTGCACCTTGCAAGCCCGCCATCATTATAACCGTTGGTGGGGCTGGCGATACGGTAAGTTTAGAGTTAGATGAACCCATTAATTCAATAAGTTCTTCATTTACAATTTTAATAACCTGTTGCGTGGGGCTTAAACTTTTTAAAATTTCTTGTCCAACTGCACGTTCACTTACCTTTTGAATAAAATTTTTAGCAACCGTTAGGTTTACGTCTGCTTCTAATAAGGCAATACGAATTTCACGCATAGCCGTTTTTATTTCAAGTTCTGTAAGCCTTCCCCTTTTGGTAAGTTTAGAGAAAACGTGATTAAGTTTTTCGGCAAGACCTGAAAAAAGTGCCATTTATTCCCCCAATATA
>JAGBSS010000193.1 GCA_017631725.1 Clostridia bacterium
AAGAACTTTTAAACACCGTTGTGATTGCAAGAAGCACTCCACTTGTTAAATTAAAGGTTGTTAAAACTTTAAAAAGGCAAAAAGAAGTTGTTGCTGTAACGGGTGATGGAATTAACGATGCTCCTGCAATTAAACAGGCAGACGTTGGAATTGTTATGGGTAAAACGGGTAGTGATATAACCAAAGAGGCGGCGGACGTTTTACTTTTAGACGATAGTTTTTCTACCTTGGTAAAAGCAATAAAGTTTGGAAGATGTGTTTATAAAAATTTACAACGCTTTATAATTTTTCAAATTTCCGTTAACGTTTCCGCACTTTTAGTGGTGACAATTTGTGCAATAATTGGGGTAAATGCACCTTTTTCCACCCTTCAAATGTTATGGATAAATTTAATTATGGATGGTCCACCTGCTTTAACTTTGGGTTTAATTAGTCCCGATAATAATTTAATGCAAGATAGACCTGTTAAAAGAGAAGAAAGCATAATAACTTACAAAATGCTATGTAAAATTTTATTTAACGGAATTTTTTCTGGCATTGTGGTGCTAATGCAAGTATTTTTCAACTTTTTGGGTGCATTAGATAGCGAAAAATCTAATGCCGTGTTTACCTTGTTTATAATATTCCAATTATTTAACGCATTTAACTGTGTGGAGCTTGGTTCAAAAAGCATTTTTAAAAACTTAGGCAAAAACAAGGTTATGTTGTTAACATTTATAACCGTATTTTTATTGCAGATAGTAATAACAAGCCTTTCTGGTGGATTAAGATTTTACGTTTGGCTTAAAATTTTAGTTAGTGCAAGTTCAATAGTCTTGTTAAGCGAAGGTTATAAATTTTTATACAGAATTTTGTCAAACAAAAAAAGTTTGCGTTTAAGTATAAATAAAAATAAAATTGGAGCATAAACTAATATCTATATGACCATTTTAAAAATATCAGAAAAGGAAATTAATTCAAGCAATTTAGAATACGTAGTTTCTTCGCTTCAAGATTTTGTTAAGGGGGCAGGGTGTAAGTTTAATTTATTGGCTAATCAGTCAAGATGTTTATTACACGTTGACTGTGAAGAATATTTTAAAGATATAATAAAAACGGAAATTTTAATTAAAATTGCAGAAATTGTAGCAATAAATTATAAATACACCTTTTTTAAAAAGGAAATAATTTTTTCCGGTCTTTGCGAAAGGGAAAAAGAAATTTTATTAGTCGCTTTAATTGCCGCCGACTTAGAAGAGGATAAAAGATACGTATACGAAAAAATTAAAGGCTTATCGGAAATTGCAATAGATGGCGTTTTTAATTTTAGATTGAGAAATTTAAAGAAAAAATGGAAGGAAGTTAGCGATTACGTTCCAAGTGGTTTTTTTAATACCGAGTTAAAAGAATTTATTAGATTTTTGCTTGAAAATAGAAAAAAGGCAGTATATTTAGAGAATAATAACGTTTACGATTATCATTATAGAAAGTTAACAAGAACTAAGTTGTTGCCAAATAAAACACTGCCACTATTAAAGGAAATAATTTTATCAAACTGTGGTGAAATTAGGCTTTTAAGTGACCTTAAAGGGGAAGATGAAAAGTATATAAAAGATTATTATAAAGATAAGATTACTTTTTCTAACGGACAATTCTGTTAAAATAATTGACAAAGGCGAATATTTATTATATTATAAGTAAACGCTAAAAGTAGTCTAGTTGTTGTTTTGCCTTACGTAAAAATCTTTGCGTAAGGTATTTTTTTGGAGGATACATATGATAATATCGCTTAAAAACGGCTCTACCATGTCATTTCCGGCACCCGTTACGGCTTTAGAAGTTGCAAAAAATATATCGGAAAATCTTTTAAAAGATGCAGTTGTCGCAAGTGTAGATGGTCAATTAGTTGACCTTTCTTGTGTTATAGATAAAGATTGCTCTTTAAAAATTATTACTTCTAAAGACAAAGAAGCATTGCCTATTCTTCGCCATACAACAGCACACGTTTTAGCACAAGCAATAAAAAACATTTATCCTACTTGCAAACTTGCAATAGGTCCTGAAATAGAAAACGGCTTTTATTACGACGTGGAATTTAAAACTCCAATTACACAAGATGACCTTGTTAAAATTGAAAAGGAAATGAAAGATATCATTAAAAGTGATATGAAAATTTTCCGCCATGAATATTCTAAAAGAGACGCTCTTAAAATATTTAGAGATTTTGATGAGCCATATAAAGTGGAATTAATTAGTTCTCTTCCACCTAAAAGCATTGTTTCCGTTTATACTCAAGGTGATTTTAGAGATTTATGCCGTGGCCCACACCTTTCTTCAACGGGTAGAATTAAAGCTTTCAAACTTACATCGGTAACGGGCGCTTATTGGCGTGGAAACGAAAAAAATAAAATGCTTACCCGTATTTACGGAACTGCTTTTTTTAAAAAATCTGAATTAGAAGAATATTTAAATAAATTAGAAGAAGCAAAGAAAAGAGATCACAACAAAATTGGTAGAGAAATTGGCATTTTTATGACTGAAGACGTTGTTGGTCAAGGTCTTCCTATTTTAATGCCTAAAGGTGCAAAAATTATTCAAACCTTATCACGTTTTGTAGAAGATGAAGAAGAAAAACGTGGTTTTATGATTACTAAAACACCAAAAATGGCTAAAAACGACCTTTATAGAATTTCAGGGCATTGGGACCATTATAGAGATAAAATGTTTATAATTGGCGATGAAAATTCTTCTGATGCCATGGCTTTAAGGCCAATGACTTGTCCGTTTCAATATCAAATATACAAAAACGGTTTAAAAAGTTATCGTGACCTTCCCGCAAGGTATAGTGAAACGGCAACTTTATTTAGAAACGAAGCAAGTGGTGAAATGCACGGGCTTATTAGGGTAAGAGAATTTACCCTTTCTGATGGGCATATTATTTGTACTCCAGAGCAAGTAGAAGAAGAATTTAAACGTTGTTTAGATTTAAGTTATTACTTTTTAACCTGTCTTGGTATGAAAGAAGACGTAACGTTTAGGTTTTCAAAACGTGGCAATTCAGATAAGTCTAAATACATAGCAAACGATAGGGCTTGGAAAAAGACCGAGCAACTAATGAAAAAGATTTTAGATGGTCTTGATATCAATTACGTAGAAGCAGACGGAGAAGCGGCATTTTACGGCCCTAAATTAGACGTTCAAATTAAAAACGTTTACGGAAAAGAAGACACGCTAATTACCATTCAGTTGGATTTTGCCGCAGCAGAAAGTTTTGATATGAGTTATATAGATGAGAACGGGGAGAAAAAACGCCCATACGTTATTCATAGAAGTTCAATAGGCTGTTATGAAAGAACGTTGGCGTTATTAATTGAAAAATATGCCGGTGCACTTCCATTTTGGATTGCTCCCGTTCAAGTTAAAGTTTTAAGTTTAACCGAAAGAACGATAGATTACGTTAATAGCATAAAAGATCAACTTTTAAACTTGGGAATTAGGGCAGAGATAGACGTTAGAAATGAAAAAATAGGTTATAAAATTCGTTCTGCACAACTTGAAAAAGTTCCTTATATGTTTATTATCGGCGATAAAGAAATGGAAACGAACACAATTTCTGTCCGCAGTAGAAAAGATGGCGATTTAGGAGCAATGGAAAAGGAACAAATTTTCTCAAAGCTTGTTTACGATAACGCAAATAAAATCATATAAAAAAACCCCTTTTAAAGGGGTTTTTAATTTTTTATCTTGCAGTAAGTTCAAATAAATGTTTTTTATAATTTTCTAAAGATTTTACTATAATTTTAACTGCTTCTTCTCGGTCTGAAACCAAATCTACACTTGTGCTTTTATTTTCTAATTGCTTATACACGGCAAAAAAGTGTTTCATTTCATCGAAAATATGTTCTGGCAAATCGTGTATGCTTTTATATGTATTGTAGTTTGGGTCTGCAAATGGAATAGCGATAATTTTTTCATCTAACTTTCCGTTGTCGTTCATTACAATAACGCCAATGGGGTAGCATTTAACAAGACTCATACAATTTAAACTTTCAGAGCATAAAACCAAAACGTCTAACGGGTCATCATCATCGGCTAATGTATGTGGAATAAATCCGTAGTTAGCGGGATAGTGGGTAGAGGTGTATAAAATACGGTCTAATTTAAGTAAACCCGTTGTTTTATCCATTTCGTATTTTTGTTTAGAACCTTTGCTTATTTCGATTACAGCAATAAATTCTTCTGGTTGAATGCGATTACTTTCAATATCGTGCCAAATATTCAAGTTTGTTCTCCTAAATTTTTATAAGGCTATTTTAACATTATTATCAAAAAAAAACAATTCTTTTTTAAATAAATTTCAAAATAAAGCTTTTTTTAATTGTTAAAACTCACCCTATTTGTTATAATATAAGTAAATATTAAGGCTTTTAGTTTAAATTTTTTAATTTTTGAAATATTAACTATTATCAGTTTAATTAAGGAGTTTTTATGTCAGAAAATTGTTCTCATAATTGTTCATCTTGTTCATCTAAATGCGACAAAAAAGACTTTCAAGAAAAATGCAACCCTTTAAGTAAGGTTAAAAAGGTTATCGGTGTTGTAAGTGGCAAAGGTGGTGTAGGTAAATCTTTAGTGACTTCGCTTTTAGCAGTTTTAGCAAATAAATCCGGTTATAAAACCGCCATTTTAGATGCAGATATCACAGGCCCATCTATTCCAAAACTTTTTGGTATAGAGAAAAAAGCAGAAGGGTATGACCAAAAGTTTATTTTACCTGTTTGCTCTGAAAACGGCATTAAAGTAATGTCAATTAACCTTCTTTTAGAAAACAACACAGACCCTGTTGTTTGGCGTGGTCCTGTTATCGCAGGCGCTGTAAAGCAATTCTGGACGGACGTTGTGTGGGAAGAAGTAGACTATATGTTTGTGGATATGCCTCCTGGAACGGGCGACGTGCCATTAACCGTTTTTCAATCTTTACCGGTAGACGGAATTGTCGTTGTAACATCTCCACAAGAACTTGTTTCTATGATAGTTAAAAAGGCAGTTAAAATGGCTGACCTTATGAATATTCCCGTGTTAGCACTTGTGGAAAATATGTCTTATTTCAAATGCCCAGATTGTGGTAAAGAAATTAAAATTTTTGGCGAC
>JAGBSS010000194.1 GCA_017631725.1 Clostridia bacterium
GAACGTTGACAAGAGCAGCCTCAATTTGGCTTGGGAACACGTTAACACCACGAATAATAAGCATATCGTCTACCCTGCCTTTTAAGCGGGAAATTCTGGTTAAAGTTCTACCACACTTGCATTTTTCCCTTGTTAAAGAAGTTAAGTCTTTTGTTCTATATCTTATAAGTGGAATACCTTCTTTTGTTAAGGTTGTAAATACGAGTTCACCCGTTTCCCCTTCTTTTACAGGAGTTAGTGTTTCTGGAGATAAAACTTCTGGATAGAAGTGGTCTTCCATAACGTGAAGGCCTGCGTGGTGTTCACAATCACAAGCAACGCCTGGGCCCATAATTTCACTTAAACCATAAATATCGTATGCTTTAATATTTAAACGTTCTTCAATATCATTGCGCATTTTTTCCGTCCAAGGTTCTGCGCCACATATAGCAGATTTTAGCTTGACTTCTTTAACTAAATTTTCTTGTTCTAAAAGCTCTGCAATATGTAATAAATAAGAAGGAGTACAAGCAATTGCCGTAGCACCAAAATCCACCATCATAGTGGTCAATTTTTTACTATTTCCCGTGCTCATAGGAACAACTGTTGCGCCAATTTTTTGCGCACCACCATGCGCGCCAAGCCCACCTGTAAATAGACCGTAACCATATGCTATTTGAATAACATCTTTTTTAGAAACGTTTGCCATTGTCATACATCTTGCAACGCACTCTTCCCAAATATCAAGGTCGGATTGAGTATAACCGACAACGGTTGCTTTACCTGTCGTTCCGCTACTTGCGTGAATTCGAACAATGTCTTCTAATGGTTTAGCAAATAAGCCAAAAGGATAATTATCACGTAAATCGTCTTTTGTGGTAAAAGGAAGTTTTACAATATCTTCTATACCCTTTATATCTTCTGGCTTAACGTTTGCATTGTCCATTTTTTTTCTATAAAATTCAACGTTATCGTAAACATATTTTACAAGTTTAACAAGCCTTTTGCTTTGAATTGCGGACATATCATCTCTAGAAGCACATTCAATTTTTTCGTTCCAAATCATTTAAGTTAATCTCCTATTTATTTTTCATATCCCGCTTTAAATGCTTTTAAGTTAATATCAACGGTTTTGGGTGGAACACTATATTCTACGACGTTTAGCCATTCTTGTTCGGAAAAGCCGATATATTTTGCAGCAAGACCTAAAACAACACTATTTAAAACCTTGCTATTGCCAAGCTCAGAGGCAATACCAATACCATCTATAAAATAAACTTTATGTTCTTTTTCAAGTGTTTCAATAATATTTTCAGGATATTTAGCCGCACCAATAACAACAGTCATTGGGTTAATTTTGCTGTCATTTAGCACTATAATTCCTTCTTTTTTCAAGAAATGAGCATATCTTAAGGCTTCTAAACGTTCAAAAGAAATTAAAACGTCTGCAGAGCCTTCTTCTATAACAGGTTCGTAAACCTTTTCTCCAAACCTTATAAAAGTAACAACGCTACCACCACGTTGAGCCATACCATGAACTTCGGAAAGTTTTACGTCTAACCCTGCGTTCATTGCAACTTTACCGATAATTCTGCTTGTTAAAAGCGTTCCTTGTCCACCAACGCCAACTATCATTACGTTAAGTTCTTTCATATTATTTATCCACCTTTTCTATTGCACCAAATTTACAATAATTTAAGCAAAGTCCACAGCCGTTACACATATTGCCATCAATTACAATAGTTCCATCTTCATTTTTTGAGATTGCAGGACAACCTATTTTTAAGCACATTCCACACTTTTTACATTTTTCTACATCTATTTTGCATACTTTATTAAAAGTTTGCCCTTTTAAAAGTGCACATGGATATTTAGCAATAATAACAGTTAAAACGTTTCCGTTAACACTTTCTTTAATAACCTTTTCAAGTCCGTTAACGTCAAATGCATCAATTTCTATAACGTTATTTACACCAATAGCCTTACATAAATCTGCAAGGTTAATTGCATATGTATCTTCGTTTTTAAGGGTTTTACCTGTTGCTGCGTGTTGTTGATGCCCCGTCATACCCGTGGTTCTATTATCTAAAATTATAACCGTGCCTGTCGCCTTATTATAAACCATGTTAATAAGCGAGTTAACACCCGTATGTAAAAAGGTTGAATCGCCAATAACTGCAACCCAATTTTTAACAAAGTCTTTCCCCTTTGCCTTTTCCATACCGTGAAGCATTGAAATACTTGCACCCATACAAAGAGTTGTATCTATAACGTTTAATGGAGCAACTGCGCCAAGAGTATAACAACCAATGTCGCCAGATGCGTGTATTTTTAATTTATTTAAAACAGAGAACACGCTTCTGTGTGGACAACCTGGGCATAAAATTGGTGGCCTGTTTGGGACAACAGTTGGATTAAACACGGCAGAATCTTTGCCTAAAATGGCCTTTTTAAGCATATTTGCACTATATTCGCCTTGTTTAGTAAATATCTCTTTACCAATAACTTCTATTCCCCAAGATTTAATTTGCTCTTCTATAACAGGTTCTAATTCTTCTACAACGTAAAGTTTATCTACCTTTTTAGCAAAGTCTAAAATAAGGTTTTTAGGCAACGGATTAACCATGCCTAATTTTAAAATACTTGCATTTGGAAATACTTCTTTAACGTATTGATAAGGTATAC
>JAGBSS010000195.1 GCA_017631725.1 Clostridia bacterium
ATGGGTGATTCTCACGTTGGTTTACAAGCAAGGCTTATGTCTCAAGCATTACGTAAACTTACTGCAATAACGGCAAAATCTAAAACTTGTATAATATTTATTAACCAATTGCGTGAAAAGGTTGGCGTTATGTTTGGCAACCCAGAAGTTACCGCAGGTGGTAAAGCACTTAAATTCTATGCATCCGTTAGAATAGACGTTAGAAAAGCAGATGCTTTAAAAGATTCTTCAGGTGCTTATGGTGCACATACAAAAGCAAAAATTGTTAAAAACAAGGTTGCGCCACCATTTAAAACGGCAGAATTTGATATTATTTTCGGTAAAGGCGTATCTAAAGGTAGTTGCGTAATTGACCTTGGTGTTCAACAAGGAATTATTGAAAAGAGTGGCGCTTGGTTTAGTTATAACGGAGAAAAAATTGCACAAGGCAGAGAAAAAGCTGTAGACTATTTTGAAAGAAACCTTGAAATTTTAAAAGAGGTAGAAGGCAAAATTATGCAAGCAGTTAAAAGTGAGTCAAGCAACTAATAAAACCTTGACAATTTTGGCGTTGTGATATACAATATATAGTAGTATTTAACGTAAAAGCCCAAAATTTGGCTTTTGCGAAATATAAAAAAACAGGAGGGCACTTTTTATGCAAAATTTATTATTTAGCTCCCTGTTCTTGGCTAGCAGTTCAATTTTATTACCAATAGTTGTTGGAATAGTTGCAATAATTGTAGGTATTGGGCTTGGCTTGTGGATTAAAACGTTATCTTTTAATAAAAAAGAAGGCGACCTAAAGCAAATGACGGAAAAAATGCTTGAAGCCGCCAAAGAAGAAAGTAAACAAATTAAAAAGGAAGCGATTTTAGAGGCAAAAGAACAAGAACATAGGATGCGTAGCGACTTTGAACGCGAATCTAAAGAAAAACGCGCAGAGTTAAAAAATCTTGAAAACAGACTTAACCAAAAAGAAGAAAATTTAGAAAAGAAAGAAGACCTTTTGGTTAAAAGAAACGAAGAAGTTTCTCGCCAACAAAATTCTTTAAGAGAAAAACAGGCAGAACTTGAAAAGAAAGTTGAGGAAATAGACACCCAACATTCTAAAATGATAGAGGAGTTTGAAAAAATTTCTCAAATGTCTAAAGAAGAAGCAAAATCTCAACTTATTTCCGCAATGGAAGAAGAAGCAAAAAGAGATGCTGCAAGCATGGTTAAAAACATTGAAGCAGAGGCTAAAGAAGAAGGGGAAAGAAAAGCCCGTGAAATTATTAGCTTAGCAATTCAAAAATGTTCTACAGACCAAGCAACTGAAATTACCGTTTCTGTTGTTCCACTCCCTTCAGATGATATGAAGGCAAGAATTATCGGTAGAGAAGGCAGAAACATTAGAACGCTAGAAAATGCAACGGGCATTGAACTTATTATAGATGATACCCCAGAAATAGCAGTTGTTTCCGGTTTTGACCCTGTAAGAAGGGAAGTTGCAAGGGTTGCGTTAGAAAAACTTATCCAAGATGGTAGAATTCACCCTGCAAGAATAGAAGAAACGGTTGAAAAAGTTAAAAAAGAACTTGACCAACAAATTAAAGAAGCAGGCGAATCTGCAATGTTCGAGTGTGGGCTTTTCGGTATTCACCCAGAGCTTGTTAAAATTTTGGGTAGACTTAAATTTAGAACAAGTTATGGACAAAACGTGTTAAAGCACTCTATAGAAGTTGCACATTTAGCAGGCGTTATGGCAACCGAACTTGGCGTAGACCCTAACTTAGCAAAACGTGCAGGTTTACTCCACGATATTGGTAAAGCGGTAGACTTTGAAGTAGAAGGCACTCACATGCAAATTGGTGGCGACCTTGCTAAAAAGTATAGGGAAAACCATAGTGTTGTTAATGCAATTCTTGCTCACCATGGCGATGTTGAACCAAAAACAATAGAAGCAGTTTTAGTTCAAGCAGCAGATGCTATTTCAGGCGCAAGACCTGGTGCAAGAAGGGAAAC
>JAGBSS010000196.1 GCA_017631725.1 Clostridia bacterium
AAAATATTTAAGGAGAATAAAATGAGATACTATTTTAATACTGCTAACATTTACGTTTCACAGACTAACGGCTCTCAATTTAACAATGGCCTTTACCCTGAAAACATTGGGCAAGCAAGGGGGCCCGTTCATACTATAGAACGTGCACTTGAAAAAATTGGTGAACTTAGGGCATCTGGAGATAATCGTCCAATGAGAATTTTGCTTGTTGACGATTATTATATGGAAAAGCCTTTGGAAATTTCTAAAAAAACCCCTGGTCACAATTGGTATAATGGCGTAGAAGTAGATAATTTTATTATTGAATCTTTTGGTGATAGAAAATCCGTTATTGGTGGTAAAAAATTAACCGGGTGGAAAAAAGACTCTTTTAATGGTTATGATTGCTACTCTATTCAATTAGAAAAAGATATAAATGGTAAATATCCAGAATTTACTGAACTTTTTATTGACGGAATGCGTGCAGACAACACTCGTTTCCCTGTAGATGGATCTCTTTTAACTGTTGTTGACACGGAAGTTAACGATGGGGTAGATTTTGGTAAATGTTCTAGGTGGTTTATCGCCAATAAAGAAGATTATCATATTTTCAAAGGTGAAAAAAATGCGTTAATTAACTATTGGCATTGCTGGATTCACGAACAAAACCCTGTTAAATCTTTTGATGAAGAAACAGGTAGGGTTGATTTTGAATACGTAACAAGGCTTTGTATTAATACTAAATATAAAGAAGATTCTTGTTTTGCATTTAGATATTTTATTGAAAACGTTAAAATTGGGTTTACTAAACCAAATCAATGGTATTACGACTTTGATAATGGTGTTGTTTACTATATGCCAAAAGAAGACGTAGATATCAATTCTGTAAATGTATACTATCCTATTGCAGAACAACTTTTCGTTGTTAAAGGTACTAAAGAGGAAAAATTATATCGTATTGGTTTTAGAAACTTAAATTTTTTATATACAAAAGGTGACAACTATTCTAGAGTTGAACCAGACCCAGATGACCCAGATTGGACGTTTGACATTCCAAGTGGTAAGGCATGTGATGGTCAAGGTGTTGCACTTGCTCATGGTGCAATAGAATTTGCTTGGGCAGAAAACTGTTTTATAGAAAATTGCAAGCTTGCATCTCTTGGTGTTTATGCTATTAACGTTGTTCACGGCTGTAACAATATGAGAATAGAAAATAACGAAATTTGCCAAATTTCTGCCGGAGGTATTAAAGTTGGTGGTGGCGGGTATAAAAATTCCGTTGAATCTAGAACACACACTAATATTATTAGAGGTAACTATATTCACGACATTTGTCTTAGAAACTGGTCCGCTATTGGTATTTTAGTTAAGGAATCTTATAATAATATAATTGAAGACAACGAAATATGTAATACCGAATATACCGCAATTTCCGTTGGTTGGTCTTGGGGATACGGCAAAAACATTTCTAGAGATAATATTATTAGGAACAACTATTTACACGACATTGGTGGCGATAGACTTAACGATATGGGTGGTATTTATCTTTTAGGTAGACAACCAGGTACTGTAATTTCTGGAAACAGAATTTTAAGGGTAAAAGGTTACATGCATATGGCTTGGGGTTTATATTTAGATGAAGGCTCTGCAGGTATTACCGTTGAAAACAATGTTATTGCTCATACATTAAGTCCTGGGTATACAATGCATTTTGGTACGCAAAACGTTATTAGAAACAATATTTTTGCGTTTGGTAAACAAGGTGGTTTTGCTGTTAATAGACCAGAATTTCATAACTCTTGTATCTTCCAGAATAATATTTTCTTACTTGATGACGTTCCTTTTGCAGAAAATAGCCTTTGGAGATTATTAAACGTTGCTGTTTTAAGTGAAAACATTGTTTGGGATATAAAAAATAAAGAACCATACATTACTGGTGATGACAAAGTTAAAATTCCTTTATCAGAAGCCTTAAAAATGTATCCAATTTATGAAACGCTTGTTGCTGATCCAATGTTTGAAGATTACGAAAACCTTGATTTCACCCTTAAAGAAGGCTCTCCTGCAGAAAAAATTGGCTTTAGACCAATAA
>JAGBSS010000197.1 GCA_017631725.1 Clostridia bacterium
GACTTTGAAAGGGCTAAAAATATTTTTTCGACGGACATCTTTTAAGAGTTCGATTGGAGGCAATTTAATGAAAAACAAGTTTTTCACTTCGAGAAACGTTGCCACGTTTGGCATTTTAACGGCTCTCGTAATAGTGTTGCAGTTGTTCGGTAGTTCTATACCAATGTTTGGAATTACACTTAACTTTAGTTTAATTCCCATTGCACTTGCAGGAATATTGCTTGGATGGGCAGGTGGGGCTATCGTTGGATTTATTTGTGGCTTAGTAGTATTTATAACCACTGCAGTTTTAGGGCAAGAGCCAATAACGGCTAGTTTGTTTCAAACCAATCCCGCAATTTTAACGATTATGTGTATTGGCAAAACTACTATTGCAGGTTTAATTTCCGGCGTACTTTATAAACTGATATCAAAACGTAATAACGCAGTTGCAGTTGGTGTTGGCGCTATTGCTATACCTTTAATAAACACTTCTATTTACGTTATTGGTATGCTATTGATGAAAAATTCTTTAATATCGCTTATGGAGTGGGATTTCACTTCTACTTGGGCGGTGTTTGCCACGATATTTAGCATAATTTGGCTTAACTTTGTGCTTGAAATAGTTATTACAATTATATTTACACCTATCGTGTATAAAGTTATAGGCGTCTTAGGCAAGTATAGGAGAAAGTAAAATGCTTTTAGCGATAGATTTAGGCAATACTAATATTAAATACGGCGTTTTTAATGGCGAAGAGTTAGTTGCATCTTTTAGGGTTTCTTCTAGAATTTCAAGAACGGCAGACGAATATGGTTCGGTTTTAGTTGGGCTTTTGTCTGATAGGGGTATAAATAAAAGCGATATAGACTGAATTATTTTTTCATCCGTTATACCTGCACTTAACTACACCATTTGTCATATGTGCGAATTCTTTTTTGGAATTTCCCCTTTAATAATTGGCCCAGGGGTTAAAACAGGGCTTAACGTTAAAACGGAAAATCCTAAAGAAGTTGGTGCAGACATCATAGTAAACAGCGTGTCCGCATATAATAAATATGGTGGCCCTATTGTCGTTATAGATTTCGGCACAGCAACCACGTTCGACGTTATTAGTTCTGGTGGCGAACTTTTAGGTGTGGTTATAGCACCCGGTATTAAAACAAGTTTAGAAGGTTTGGTTTCTAAAACGGCACAATTACCTATGGTAGAGTTAGATGCACCAAAATCGGTAATTGGTAAAAATACCAAACATTGTATGCAATCGGGTATTATATTCGGTTTCGCAGGTTTAGTAGAAAACATTTTAAGAAAAATTAAAAAAGAACTTAACGTAGCCGAACTTAACGTTGTTGCAACGGGCGGTCTTGGCGAAATTATAGCAAGAGAAGTAAAGTCAATTAAAAAAGTTGACAGAACCTTAACTTTAGATGGTTTAAGGGCAATATACGAACTAAATTGTAAATAATTGAACACTTAGTGTTCAAAGGAGAATACGAAAATGAAAAAGGTAGGCGTAGCAATTTTAGGCCTAGGCGTTGTAGGTGGTGGCACTTACAAAATTTTAACCGATAACAGAGAATATTTTAAAAAGTCTCAAGAAGTAGACGTTTCTGTTGAAAGCGTTTTAGAAATTAACGCAGAAAGAATTAAGGCTTTAAATATAGATTCTTCTATCGTTGCTAAAAACATTGAAGAAGTTGTTTCCAACCCAATGGTTGACATTGTTGTAGAAGTTATGGGTGGTACAACCTTTGCTAAAGACTTTGTTATTAAGGCTTTAAAAAGTGGTAAGACCGTTGTTACTTCTAATAAAGAGCTTTTGGCAAAACATTGGCCAGAACTTGAACAAACTGCTAAAAAAGGGCACGCAGGTTTATACTTTGAAGCAAGTTGTGTTGGCGGTGTGCCAATTATTAGGGTTTTACAAGAAGGTATGCAAGCAAACGTTATCAAGTCTTTAAAGGGTATTGTTAACGGCACAACCAACTATATCTTAACTAAAATGAGTGAAGAAGGTTCTTCTTATGAAGATGCTTTAAAACAAGCTCAAGCTTTAGGCTATGCAGAATTTAACCCAACGGCAGACGTGGAAGGGTTTGATTCTACTTATAAACTTTCTATTTTATCAAGTTTAGCATTTAATACCAAAATTTCTGTTGAAGATATTTCAAGAAAGGGTATTACTTCTATCACTAAAGAAGATATGTTATACGGCAAACAACTTGGCTATACGTTAAAGCTTTTAGCTATTGGTAAAAATACCGAAAACGGCATAGAAGTTAGGGTACACCCAACCTACGTTGCAAATTCTAATCAACTTGCAACTGTATCAGATTCTTTTAACGCAGTATCTTTAGTTGGCGACTCTGTTGGTGACATTATGCTTTACGGCCGTGGTGCAGGTGCACTTCCTACAGGTAGTGCTATCGTTTCAGACGTGTTATTTGCAGCAAAACATCCGGAAAACTATTATGCAACGTTTGACAACACCGTAGACGGTAAAAAGACTACCAAGTTCGTTTCCGACTATACTTCTCAATACTTTATAAGGCTTACCGTTCAAGATGCTAACGGTGTTTTAGGCAAAATTGCAAACGCATTTGCAAAACAAAAAGTGGGCATTAAACAGGTTAAGCAATCTGCGGGGGTAGATGGAAAAACTCCGGTTATTATTATCACTCACGAGTGTAACGAATCTAATTTAAACAAGGCTATCGAGAAAATAAAAAATCTTGCTCCCGTTTACAGCGTGGATAGCGTTATCTATTTAGAAGATTAATTTTTAAAGGTAAGCCGAATGGCTTACCTTTTTTAAACTAAACGCAAATTTTATTGTTGTTGACACTAACCATATAATTTGCTAAAATATTTTAAGTTAAGGAGAGATATATGATAGGACATAAAAAAGGATATACAGAACAAGTGGAAAATCTTGCAAAACTTTGCAAGACTACCCCCACTTTTTCAGAAGAAGTTTATAGAGAAAAACAAGTTAAAAGGGGGTTAAGAGATATTGATGGCACAGGCGTTATAGCCGGTCTTACCGATATTTCAGACGTTATTGCAAAAAAAGTTGTTGATGGGGAAAAAGTTCCTTGTCCCGGTGAACTTTATTATCGTAGCATTAACGTTAAAGACATTATTGCAGGGTACGACGATGAAAGCTGTTCAGGTTTTGAAGAAGTAGTTTATCTTTTACTTTTTAATAAACTCCCAACTAAAAAAGAGTTGACTGCTTTTAAACAACTTTTGGCAGATTATAGAAAATTGCCAAGAAACTTTGTTAGAGACGTTATAATGAAAGCCCCAAGTAAAGACGTTATGAATTCTTTAGCAAGGTGCATTTTAACTTTTTATAGTTATGACCACCATGCTTTAGATAATTCTTTTGAAAACATTTTAAGACAATGTTTAACCTTAATTGCAGTTACGCCTATGTTTGCAGTTTATGCTTATAACGCGCATATGCATTATAACGAAAACAAAAGTTTGGTAATACATAAACCACTTCCAGAACTTTCTACGGCGGAAAATTTACTTTATATGCTCCGCCCAGATAGCAACTTTACTGCTCTTGAAGCAAAAGTTTTAGATATTGCCTTTATTTTACACGCAGAGCACGGCGGTGGTAATAACTCTACCTTTACCACACACGTTGTCACAAGTTCTGGTACGGATACTTACGCTACAATGGCGGCGGCACTTTGTTCACTTAAAGGACCACGCCACGGCGGTGCAAACATTAAGGTTATGGAAATGTTTGCAGACATTAAAAAACACGTTAAAGATTGGAATAACAAACAAGAACTTACCTCTTATCTATCCGATATGTTAGAAGGCAAGGTGTTTGACAAAGCAGGGCTAATTTACGGTATGGGGCACGCAGTTTATTCTATTTCTGACCCAAGGGCAGAAGTGTTTAAACAATTCGTTGGCGAACTTGCTAAAGAAAAGGGTAGAAACAAAGAATTTAAACTTTACGAAAGGGTAGAAGAAATTTCCAAGCGTCTTATTATGGAAAAAAGAAAAACTTATAAAGGTGTATCTGCAAACGTTGACTTTTATAGTGGATTTGTTTATAATATGCTTGGTCTTCCAACTGAACTTTATACGCCTATGTTTGCAGTTGCAAGGGTTGCCGGTTGGAGTGCCCATAGGTTAGAAGAAATTTTAAACGCAGGTAAAATTATAAGGCCGGCTTACGTTTCTTTAAACACAAGAAAAGAATACGTTAATATAAACGAGAGAGGTTAATTATGCAAAATTCTATTAAAGATTTAATTGAAATTTCAACTTATGCAGGCAACAGGGTAGATTATACTCAAGGTGGCGGTGGAAACACTTCGGTTAAAGTTGACGATACCGTTATGCTTATAAAAGCGTCTGGCTTTAGGCTTATTGACATTAACGACACCACGGGTTTTGTTGCAGTAGACGGAAATAAAATTAGAAATTATTATTCTAACGTAGATTTAAGCGTGGAAAAAGATTACGAAAAAGAATCTGGTGAATTAAATAAAAATTCCGTTATTGAATTAGATGGCATTAAAACTTTAAGGCCAAGTGTAGAAGTAGGTTTTCACGCAATACTTAAAAAATACGTTATTCACACCCACTCAATTTACGCAAACTTAATTACTTGTGCAGTAAAAGGTGAAGAAATTGCAAGCAAAATTTTTAATGGAAAGTTAGATTACGTTTTCTTACCATACATTAACCCCGGTTTTTCTTTAACTTTAAAAATGGCAGATACTATTAAAGAATACCTTTCTAAAACGGGCAGATACCCACAAGTTATTTTTATGAAAAACCACGGGCTTGTAGTCACTTCAGATTGCGTGAAAGAAGTTAAAGAATTAAACGACAAGGTAAACAATTTAATTAAAGAATATTTTAATTTAAAAAATAGTTATATTTCAATTAATTTGGCAGAAAATAACGGTGCATATATTTCAAGCACACCACTTGTTAAAGAATATTTAGAAAAATATGGCGACTTTACCGAAATTTTAGAAAAATATCCACTTTATCCAGACCAATTAGTTTACTTAAACAACATTATAAACTTTAATAAAGAAAAACTTGTCGTTAAAGACAATTCCGTTGTATATAACACAGAGTTAAAAGAAGCAACCACTCTTGAAGAAACACTTTTTGCATACCTTTTCGTTATAAAAACTTTAACTGAAAAAGGCCTTGAAATTTCCGTTATGAACGAAAAAGAAGTTGCTTTTATTAACGGTTGGGAAGCAGAAAAATATCGCAGGTCAGTTAAATAAATTTAAAAAAATATTGTATTTGGAGGATTATTATAATGAAAACAAAAGCAGTTAGATTATATGGTAAAAACGACTTAAGACTTGAAGAGTTCAA
>JAGBSS010000198.1 GCA_017631725.1 Clostridia bacterium
ACAACAAGTTTTTCTTTTATTAGAACTCTGTGTGGGTTAGGCGATAGTTTTACAATAAATATTAAGAGAAACGAAACCAAGTTAGATTTAAAAGTAGATATCAAGGTTGGTGGATTTATATTTATGGATACGGGAATTTACCCCGAAGCAAATAAATAGTTTTGTTATTTAAAAGGCGCAAATTGCGCCTTTTATTGTTTTGGGTTATTGACTTTTTAGTATATTTTAAGTACAATATATCTATGGTAATTTTAGGTTTTGACCCGGGGCTTGCAACTTTAGGCTACGGCGTTATAGAAAAAGATGAAAAGGGTAATTGCAGGGCTATAGATTGTGGTATAGTTCAAACCCCTAAAGGCGAAAGTTTGGCGGTTAGGCTTTGTATGTTAGAGCAGGCAATTAACCAAATTATTGAAAAGTTTAAGCCAAACGAAATTGCTATGGAAGAGTTGTTCTTTGCAAAAAACGTAAAAACGGCTTTAAGTGTAGCACACGCAAGGGGGGTTTTAATTTTATGTTGCAACAAGGCTTGTGGCAGAATTTTTGAGTACACACCCCTTCAAATAAAGCAAAGTTTGACCGGTTATGGTAGGGCGGATAAAAAGCAAATGCAAAAAATGGTTAAAATGCTTTTAAACTTAAACAAAGTTCCTTCGCCAGACGATGCTGCAGATGCTTTAGCCGTAGCATTAACCCATGCAAGGGTAAACAAACTTGGTGAACATTTTATAATTTAGGAGATATATGATAGGATATTTACAAGGCAACGTAATGGGCGTTTTAAACGGTGTTGCCCTTATTGAAAACAACGGAATAGGCTACGAGGTTATTTGCTCAAAGTCTGCTTTAGATAACTTAAGAGAAAGTGGTGCGGTGTACACCTATCTTGCAGTAAGAGAAGATGATATTTCATTATACGGCTTTTCTTCGCCAGAAGAAAAACAGATGTTTTTAAAACTTATAAGCGTTTCTGGTATTGGCCCAAAAATGGGTATTACTATACTTTCTTCTTTAAGTTTAAACGATATTGTTATTAAAATTGCCGCTAAAGACGTTAAGGGGTTGTCATCTGTTAAAGGTCTTGGCAAAAAAACGGCAGAGCGTATTATTTTAGAACTTTACGAAAAAATTTCCGAACAAGCCTTAATAGAAGGGGTAGAAGAAAACGTTGCCAAAGAACAACCTGTAAATCAAGATGCAGTTTTTGCTCTTATGAGTTTAGGGTTTACAAAAAAAGAGTGCGAAGGTGCTGTAAGGCAAGCAGAAGAAACGGGGCTTACCGATATTTCTGCAATTGTCACCTATGCTCTTAAACACATTAGGTAGATTATGAAAGATGGATTTTATATAACGAGCATGATGGATGAAAACTCGTCCGAAACTACTAAAAAAGAACGTATTACGGGGGCAAACCAAGTTAGGGCAGATAAAGACATAGAAAACGTTTTACGCCCTAAAACAATGGAAGGCTATATTGGTCAAGAAAAGGTTAAAGAAAATTTAGCCGTTTCTATTGCTGCCGCTAAAATGAGAAACGATGCCTTAGATCACGTTTTACTTTATGGACCAGCAGGTCTTGGTAAAACTACTTTAGCGCATATTATAGCAAACACTCTTGGTTCTAACATAAAAATTGCAAGTGGTCCTGCAATAGAAAAAGCGGGGGATTTAGCGGCTATTATTTCTAACTTGGGTGAGCACGACGTTTTATTCATTGATGAAATTCACAGGCTAAACAGAAATATAGAAGAAATTTTATATTCTGCTATGGAAGATTTTGTAATAGATTTAGTAAACGGAAAAGGCCCAGCGGCAAGTGTTATAACCGTTCCACTTGCTAAATTTACTTTAATTGGTGCAACTACTAAAGCGGGTATGTTATCTTCTCCGCTTCGTGATAGGTTTGGAATAATTTGCAGATTAGAAACCTATTCGGTTGCAGAACTTACCGAAATTGTAGAACGTGCCGCTAAAATGCTTGGCTCTTCTATAGAGCAAAAGGCGGCGGAAGAAGTTGCTAAACGTAGCCGTGGCACGCCAAGAATTGCCAACAGGCTTTTAAAACGTGTTAGAGATTATGCAATTGTTCGCGGGCACGAAGAAATACAACTTTCCGATGCTAAAGGTGCACTTTCTCTATTAGAAATTGATGAACTTGGTTTAGATATTATAGACAAAGGTCTTTTACAATCTTTGGCGGAAAAGTTTAATGGCGGGCCGGTTGGATTAGAAACCTTGGCGGCAACCATAAATGAAGATGCCGGCACTATAGAAGACGTTTACGAGCCTTATTTAATGCAACTTGGTTTTGTTGTAAGAACTCCAAGGGGTAGAATGCTTGCAAAAAAAGGGTACGAGCATTTAGGAATAAAAATGCCAGAAAAAAACAGGGAGCAATTAAGTTTTTTAGAAAAGGAAAATGAGAACTGACGATTTTGATTACGAACTTCCAGAAAGGCTTATAGCCCAAACACCCGTTTATCCAAGGGATAGTTCAAGGCTTTTGGTGTTCGACAGAGAAAATGATAAAATAGAACACAAACACTTTTTCGATATTTTAGATTATTTAAAAGAAGGGGACGTTTTAGTTAGAAACAACACTCGTGTTTTACCGGCACGTATGTTTGCATATACCGAAAGGGGTGCAAAAATAGAAGTTTTACTTTTAAAAAGAGTAGATTTGAAAAAGTGGGAGGTGTTGTTAAAGCCGGCTAAAAAGGCTAAAATTGGTGTTCCGCTAACTATATCAGATGAACTTAAACTTACTCCACTTGCTATTGATGAAAACGCAGGTAGCAGAATTGTAGAGTTTAGTTATAACGGTGTGTTTGAAGATATAATTTCAAGGCTTGGCGAAATGCCCTTGCCACCTTATATAACTGAAAAGTTAAAAGATAAAGAAAGGTATCAAACGGTTTACGCAGTTAATAATGGCTCAAGCGCAGCGCCTACTGCGGGGCTTCATTTTACAGATGAACTTATAGAAAAAATAGAAAAAAAGGGTGTTAAAATTTTAGACGTTTTACTTCACGTTGGGCTTGGTACGTTTAGGCCGGTTAAAGTAGACGACGTGGAAAAACATCATATGCACTCTGAATATATAGAGTTAAGCGAGCAAGTAGCAAAGGAAATTAACCTTGCTAAAAGCGAGAGCAGGCGTATTATTGCCGTAGGAACTACTAGTGTTAGAACGTTAGAAAGTTGTGTTGATGATAGTGGTAAGGTGGTCGCTAAAAAAGGGGATACGGATATATTTTTATACCCGCCTTATAAAATGAAGGTTGTAGATGGTTTAATAACAAATTTCCATTTGCCAAAGTCTACACTAATAATGCTTGTTTCTTGTTTAACAAGCAAAGAAAAAATTTTAGAAATTTATAAAACTGCCGTACAAGAAGAATATAGGTTTTTCTCTTTTGGCGATAGTATGTTTATTTTTTAAAAGGTATTAAATGCAAAATTTTTATTACGAAACGATAAAACAAGATAAAAAAACGGGTGCAAGGGCAGGTATACTTCATACCCCTCATGGCGACATTTTAACTCCTACCTATATGCCTGTTGGCACGCAAGGTTCGGTTAAGGGCGTTTTGCCAAGAGATTTAAAAGAAGCAAAAACGCAAATTGTTTTAGCTAACACCTATCACTTACACATGCGCCCCGGAGATGAACTTGTAAAAAATGCCGGTGGGCTTCATAAGTTTATGGCTTGGGATAAGCCTATCTTAACGGATAGCGGTGGATTTCAGGTGTTTTCACTTGCTAAACTTAATAAAATTAAAGACGATGGCGTTTACTTTAACTCTCACGTAGATGGTTCTATTCATTTCTTCTCGCCCGAAAAGGCAATAGAAATAGAAAACAATTTGGGCGCAGATATTATTATGGCGTTTGACCAATGTTCCCCTTATGGAGCAAACTATAATGAAAGTAAAGTTGCAATGGAAAGAACGTTAAATTGGTTAGATAGATGCGTTAAATATCATAAAAAAGAAGAGCAAATGCTTTTCCCAATTGTTCAAGGCAATATGTTTAAAGATTTAAGGTTAGAAAGTTTAAAACGAACTCTTCCTTATGCTAAATGCGGTATTGCAATTGGTGGTTTGTCCGTTGGAGAGCCTAAAGACATTATGTATGATATTATGGACACAATGTTGCCATTTTACCCTGAAAATATGCCAAGATATTTAATGGGTGTTGGAAGTCCAGACTGCTTGGTTGAAGGTGTAAGGCGTGGTATAGATATGTTCGACTGCGTTTTAGCGACAAGGGTGGCAAGAAACGGAACGGCATTAACTTCTATGGGCAAGGTTGTAGTTAGAAACGGCGCTTATAAAGAAGATTTTACCCCGTTAGACCCAGAGTGCGATTGCTATGCTTGTAAAAATTATACAAAGGCATATTTGCGCCATATGATTAACGTGGGTGAAATGATGGGCGGAATGATGATTAGCCTTCATAACATTGCTTATTTAAACAAACTTATGGCGGATATGAGAGATGCAATTTTATGCGATTCTTTCACGGATTTTGCCGAAGAATTTTATAAAAAAACAGGGGAAAAGAAAATTCCTTCTCCATTGTTTAAATAATTGCTTTTATTTTAAATAAACACTTGATTTTAAGTGTAAAATAACTTATAATAATACCAAAGTATTTTTAAGGAGACAGAAAATGAATTTTTTATTTAATTTAGTAACTGTATTTGCTGATGATAACGGTAATGCAGGCAATGTTCCAGAAGGAGCTGCAAAAGGTAATAGCCTTGGTTCTATTATCATAATGATAGTTTTAGCTGTTGCAATCGTTGGTCTTTTCATTTGGTCATCTATCAGCAACAAGAAAAAGAGAAAACAAGCACAAGAAAAAATGGATTCTTTAAGAAAAGGTGACAGGGTTAAAACCATTGGTGGTGTTTGTGGTTTCATAGTTGAAATTAACAACGAAGAAAACACATTCGTTATGGAAACCGGTTCTAAAGAACACAAGTGCTATTTAAAATTTGACAAGGGTGCAATTTATCAAACTTCTCACGTAGGAGAAGACAACAAAGAAACCCCAATAGAAGTTAAAGAAGAACCAAAAGCAGAAGTTAAGGAAGAAGTAAAAACAGAAGAAACTTCTGAAAATAAATAATTTCGTTCTTAAAAAAATTAACTCCGCATACTTATTAGTAATAAGTGTAATGCGGAGTTTTTTTATGGATAAAAGTAAAGGTTTTTTTAAACAATCGATAATGGGTTCTTTAATATCGGTTATTTTTTTATTTGTCGGTATTTTAATTTTTGCCCTTATTTTAAAGTTTACGCCTGTAAGTGAAAAGGCAATTTACCCTGTAAATCAATTTATAAAAATATTTGCCGTTTTTATTGGTAGCCTTGTTTCGGTTAAAGGCGACAAGGGGTTTATTAAAGGAATGCTATCAGGTGCAATGGGTATGCTTTTGGCTTACCTTATTCTTTCTCTTTTTTCAGGTTTCGCCCTTTTAAAAGGGTTTATAATAGACCTTGTATTTTCTGCCGTTATAGGCGGAATTGCAGGCGTTATAAAGGTTAACGCAAAGGCTAAATAACCCAATTTCCGTTTTTTATAAGGGTAAGATTTTCGCCGTTTTCTTTTACGCCAACACAAGTTATATCACTAAAACCTATCATAAAGTCTACGTGCTCGATAGAATCGTTTACACCAAGTTGTTTTAACTGTTTAATAGATAATTTGTCCCCATTTTTAACTGTTGTGGGGTAGCCTTTTCCAAGTGCTAAATGGCAACTTGCGTTTTCATCGAAAAGGGTGTTATAAAACAAAATATTGCATTTTCCAACGGGGGATGAGTTGTCAATTAAAGCAACTTCCCCTAATTTTTTTGTGCCTTTATCCGTGTTTATAAGGTTTTTTAAGCAATCGTATCCTTTTTCTGCCGTAAAAGAGACAACCGATCCTTTTTTAAAGGTAAGGCTAAAATTATCTATAATTTGCCCGTTATAAGAAAGGGGTTTTGCGCTAAAGACAACGCCTTCTACATTGTTGCAGTCTGGCGCGGTGAAAATTTCTTCCGTGGGCATATTTGCAATAAAATTAACACCGTCTGCCGACTTTTCTTCTGCAGAAATCCAAACGTGATTTCTTGATAAGCCAACCTTTAAGTCTGTGCCAAAGTTAGAAGTAAAGTGCAAGTATTTAAAGTTGTTGTCGTTTAAAATTTTTGCCCTTTTGTTTAATAATTCAACGTGATTTTCCCACGATTTAACAGGGTCTATCTCGTTTAATCTCATTGTATATAAAATGGCATCTTCTAAAAGTTTTGCTGCGTTTTTATCGGTTGGGAAAACCTGCTTTGCCCAGTCTTTTGTCGGCAAGGAAACCACGCACCAACGAATTTGATTTGACATTATGGCATCGGAATATTTTTTTAATGCTTTAGACCTTGCTTTAGAAACGGCAAGTAGTTTTTCACCCGAAACGTTTTTAAATAAAGAAGGGTTTTCGCTTGATAAACAAACATAACAAAAGTTTTCCTTAACAAGGCTTTCTTTTTTGTCTATAAACCACTTAGGAACAGAAGTTAAAACTTCTGTTTTTGCATTTTCGTAAGTTAATTTATCAATGATTTCGTCGTTATAAGAAATTCTAACTAATTTTGCCCCCATTTTATAGGCAACTTTAGACATAATTCTTGCAAAATCCGCCCTTTCTACAGGACAAGATATTTCTAACCCCTGATTAGGTTGTAAATTTACACCCTTTTCTAAAACGAGAGCAGAAAACTTTTCTAATTGTGATTTTTTCATAATTTTACTTCCTTTACTACATTTTAATTTAAACGCTAATTTAAGTCAAGTTATTAGTTTAATAAAAAAAGCGAAGGTTTTCTTCGCTTTAGTTAAATTTAATTTTTGAAACGTACAGGCTTTCTCGTTTATAAAGTAGTGGCAACGGGTCGCCCTTTTCTAAAAGGTTTTCCGTTTCATTATATTTTTCAACCACCAAAAGCATTACAAGTAAAGCAGCCGATAACGGAACGGGGTTATATTCGCACGTGTCTACAAAAGCATAGCAT
>JAGBSS010000199.1 GCA_017631725.1 Clostridia bacterium
AGGCAATGCAGTCTTGTATGGATATTTTAGATTGTGGCTACGGATTATTAAAATTGTATCCACCACTACAAAGAAATTATCCATCTAAAGAAAACGAGTTAACCTTTGCTCAACCAGGCATTGGTGAAAATGGTGGTGTATTCTGCCATGCAAATACTTGGGCTATTATTGCAAACTGTATTTTAGGAAACAATGAGTCTGCTTATAAGATATATAAAGATTTAATTCCACATAACATTGTAGAAAAATTCGGTGTAGATTATTATAATGCAGAGCCATATATTTATTCTTCTAATATTCGTGGTCCAATGGCATTAATGGGTGGCACTGCAGGTGTTAGTTGGCTTTCCGGTACGGCTACTTGGATGATGATGGCTTTATCAGAATACATTTTTGGTGTTAAACCAACCTTTAATGGCCTTAAAATTAAACCTTGTATTCCAAACGAGTGGGAAAAGGTCACCCTAAATAGAAAATTTAGGGGAACAAACTACGTTATCAATATTGATAATAGTGCTAAATGCGGAAATAAGGTAAAAGAAATACTTGTAAACGGCAAAGTGTTTAATGGAGAAATTATTTCAAGCAAGGAAAAGCAAGTTGATATTACAGTAATAATGGGGTAAACACATTGAACAACTTTAAATTATTCCTATAAGGATGAAAGGTTTATTGCTTTAGCTACAAGTGAAAAAATAAAATAATAGGTTATATTATGGAAAACGTTATTGCGACAATTGAACAAGAAAAAATTATAGTTATTGTTCGTGGAGTAGAAAGGGAAAACCTTATTCCACTTGCAGAGGCTATGTATAATGGTGGTATAAAACTTTTAGAAGTCACTTATTCTGCAAACGGCGCTGTGTCAGATGAAGATACCGCTGAAAATATCAGAATTTTATCTGAATATTTTAAAGATAAAATGTTTATCGGTGCAGGTACGGTTTTAACTGAAAAACAAGTAGAACTTACCTTTAAAGCAGGTGGCAAATTTATAATTTCGCCAGATTCTTGCAAAGAAGTTATAGAAAAAACTAAAGAGTTAGGCTTGGTTTCAATTCCGGGTGCTATTACTCCCACGGAAATGCAACAAGCACACAGGTTTGGGGCAGATTTTATTAAAATTTTCCCCATTACAAGTCTTGGCCCAGATTATGTTAAAGCAATTAAAGCACCATTATCGCATCTTAAAATTTTAGCAGTTGGCGGTGTAGATGTTGATAATATTTCCACGTATTTAAAAGCAGGTGTTTGTGGCTTTGGGCTTGGCTCTAATATTATTGATAAAAAGAAAATTCAAGATAAAGATTGGGAAGGAATTACAACCTTAGCGAAAAAATATATAGATTTAGTAAAATAAAAAACCCAACTGCATTTGCAGTTAGGTTTTGGCAGGGGAGACGCGACTCGAACACGCAACCGGCGGTTTTGGAGACCGCTGCTCTACCAATTGAGCCACTCCCCTATAAGCGAATTCTATTATAATATAATTTTACCAATTAGTCAAACAGAAAAAGGTGAAAAATGGAAAAGAAATTTAAATTAGGTGTTATTGGTGCGGGTTTTATGGCATCTTCTATAATAAAAGGTGCTTTAAGTGCAAAAATAATAGAAAATAACGACATAATTGTTTACGATGTAAATAAAAGCCAAACTGATAAAATGCTTAATATTGGCGTAAACGTTGCTACAAGTAATATTGAACTTGCTAATAAATCAGAATTTGTTTTATTTGCAATTAAACCTCAAGAAATTTCTAACGTTTTAGATGAAATTAAAGGCACTTCTTGTAAAAAGTTTATTTCTATTATGGCGGGTATAAAAAAACAAAGAATTAAAAACACTTTATCAAACGTAAACGTTGTTAGGTGTATGCCAAATACCCCTTGTTCAATTAAAAAAGGTGCAATTGGTGTAGATTTTTCCGATTTTACTGAAAAAAGTGATATAGAGTTTATTAATAACTTGTTTTCTTCTTTAGG
>JAGBSS010000200.1 GCA_017631725.1 Clostridia bacterium
TGCGTTAACGTCAAAACGATTATTTCTTACCTTTTTGGTATAAAAATCGTGTGCAAGCCAATTTTTATGCTTTTTAAAATCTGCATAAGACCAACCAAGTGATATATATATTGGTGCTTTAACGCCTATTTCGTGTGCAGCTTCTATTTGAGCTGCCAATAAATCGAAGTTAAGGTTTGGGTGAATATCACTAACGTTAGAAGGATAATAAGTATGACCATGATGGCATTTTGCAAATAAGGTTATACTTTGTACTTTGCTATCTATTAATTTTTGCTGAAAATCTTTTTTATTAAATTTTGAGCCAATTTGACCAATTAAAGGGCTTGTATGAAAATCTAAATGAACTCTTCTTGGGGTAAAACTCATAATCCACCTATTATTAAAATTATCTTTATAATATTATAAACTAGGCTAAAACAATTGTCAATACCATTTTATTATATAAAATGGTGAATTTTTATAAAAAAAATCACAGAATTTTTCTGTGATTTTAAAATTATTATTCAAACTCTATTACTGCCACCCTAACTGATAGCGAACTACCATATTTAAACGGCTCTGGCATAAAAGAATTGTTTTTAACTTTTATTCGCTTACCACTATCTAACCAATGTGCCGATTTGATTTTTTTAGATGGAATAACAGGTGCAACGTTTTTTGTAGATAATTGAACGTTTTCATCCGCAGCCATTGTAACGTTTTTAACAATGGCATAATACTTATCTTCTCCTTTTAAAATATAAGCATTTTCCGCAGTCACGTCGCAAGATTTAACAGAATAAATAAAGTTTTTATTTAACTTTATCCACTTTCCTATTTCTAACAAAATACCTTTGTCAATGCACTTTAGCATTCCGTTGCCCATAGGTCCGCAATTTAAAAGGAAATTGCAATTAAACCTTCTGCAATCAATTAAGTTTTCAATAAGTTCTTTAACAGACTTGTAATTACAATCGTTTTTGCAGTATCCCCAATGGTCGTTTAAAACTTGACACATTTCCCCTGCCCTATATTTGTCAGAATTATCAACAAAAGAAGGATTTCCACGTTCAAACGTGACACTATCAATTTCTTCGTGCCCTACTTTACCAAGTTCTGATAAACCGGTGTTATTGATAATCATTGCAGTTGGCTGATATTTTCTAATAGTAGAATAAATTCTATCCTCTTGCCAATCGGCATCTTTCTTATCCCACATTCCGTCAAACCAAAGTCCGCCAATTTTTCCATAGTTAGAACATAAAATTTCTATGCTTTTAACTAAATAGTCAATATAAAGTGGGAAATTATTATAATAATCGGGATTATGCCAATCAAGCAAAGTGTGGTAGAAAAATGGCACTATACCATTTTTATTACACTCATCTACAAATTCTTTAACAATATCTCTTCCGCAAGAATGAACAGAGTCAAACTCAGTTAAGCCTTTAGTATCGAAAAGAGAAAAACCTTCGTGGTGGCGTGTTGTTAAAGTAATATACTTGCAACCGGCTTTTTTTGCAGTTTCTACAAGGTTTTTAGCCCAATTTTTAGCAGGTTTAAAACGTTTAAAAAGTTTTTCTTCATACTTTTCCTTTGGAATTTTATGCATAAATTCCGACCATTCACCCTTGCCATAATTGCTATACAATCCAAAGTGAACAAATAAGCCAAAACCTAAATTTTCAAAATCTTTTATATATTGTTTTACAACCATTAGAAATACCTCGTATACCTTGTAAGAGTAAGCGTTTCGTTAGTTTTTATTTCAAAAACACCATCTTTTTCCTTAAATTCTTTTAATCCATCTGATACGAAATCTGGGTGGTTACACCAAGGTTCTACACATACCATTTTAGCATCGCCCGGTCTCCAAACGTTTAAATAAGGATAGCCTTCAAATTCTAATTGGTAATATTTTTTACCATCGTTTCTCACAACGGAAACCTTTCTCGATGCAATTTCACCAAAAATAACCGTTTTACTTTCATATAAATATTTATCAGTTATTGGAAAAATTTTACCTGTACATATTTTTTGCTTTTCACCTGTTAAAA
>JAGBSS010000201.1 GCA_017631725.1 Clostridia bacterium
ATCTTATTTGATATTTAAGATTAATTGAATTCTTTTTAGAATCTGTTATGTAAACTATGTGACCCTTTGCTGATTCTAACATTTCATTAGCAGAGTCAATAATTATTTTGGTTTTACCCGTGCCTTTTGGACCGTAAATTATTTTCATGCAATAATCCTCCTGTTGTCTTGCTAATTATATTTTATAACATAAAATACAAAATTACAATACCCTTTTGGAAAATTATTCGCCTAAAATTAATAATTTTTTATGTAAGTCTTTGTCGCAGATTAAAAGCATGTTGTCTAATTCGTCATCACCCATAACACTTTGACGGCCGTTTGCATACTCTTTATCTATCATTTCTTTAATTTTTGCTACAACCGGATGTGATTTATCTATCTTGTGTTCTTTTGGCAAATTATAGTATTCGTTTACCCAATAAGCAACGCCTGCTAAACCACTTGTATTGTTAATAGAAACGTGCATAGGACGATTTAAAAGTTTTGTGGTATCGAAAATATTGTAAATTTCTTCGTCTTTAAGCATTCCGTCTGCGTGTATGCCTGCCCTTGTAGAATTGAAACTTCTTCCAACAAAAGGAGTTCTTGGTGGAACAACGTATCCAATTTCCTTTTCAAAGTATTCTGCAATTTCAGTAATAGCAGTAAAGTCCATACCATCTTCTGTACCTTTTAAAGATGCATATTCAATAGCCATTGCTTCAAGCGGACAGTTACCGGTTCTTTCACCAATACCAAGTAAAGAACAGTTAACAGCAGAACAACCATAAAGCCAAGCAGTTGCCGCGTTTGTAACAACCTTATAAAAGTCGTTATGTCCGTGCCACTCTAACATTTCGCTTGGAACTTCTGCATAATGGTGTAAGCCGTAAATAATTCCCGGAACACTTCTTGGAAGTGCCGCGCCAACGTAGTTAACGCCAAAGCCCATTGTATCACAAGCACGAATTTTAATTGGAATTCCTGCTTCTTTTGAAAGTTCCATTAAGCTTGTTGCAAAAGGAACTACAATTCCGTAAAAGTCTGCCCTTGTGATATCCTCAAAGTGACATCTTGGTCTAATGCCCGCATTTAAGGCATCTTTAACCGTTCCTAAATATTTATCAAGCGCTTGAGCCCTTGTTAAATTCATTTTCTTAAAAATATGATAGTCGGAACAACTTACTAATACACCTGTTTCTTTTACACCCATTTCTTTAACAAGTTCAAAGTCTTTTTTATTAGCCCTTATCCAACTTGTAACTTCTGGGAACTGTAAACCTGCGTTCATACAAGCTTCTGCAGCCTTTCTGTCCTTTTCAGAATATAAGAAAAATTCCGATTGTCTAATAATACCTTTTGGACCACCAAGCCTGCTCATAAGTTTATATAAACTTACAATTTGTTCCACGCTAAAAGGAGAAGTAGATTGTTGTCCATCTCTAAACGTTGTATCTGTAATCCAAATATCTTCTGGCATATTCATTGGAACGTGCCTGTTGTTAAAAACCACCTTTGGAACGTGTTCGTAATCGAAAATTTCCCTGTATAACTGTGGTTTTTCTACGTCTTGCAAACTATAATTATATATTTTGTCTTCTAAAAGATTTGTTTTTTTATTAATTTCTATCATACAAGTTCCTTTATAAAGGCTATAAGTCTATTTAAGCCTTCTTTAATATCTTCTTTAGAAATTGCATAAGAAAGTCTTATGCAGTTATCTTCGCCAAATGCAATGCCCGGAATAAGAGCAACACCCTTTTTCAACGCACAACCTGCAAAAGAAAGTGAACCATTTATAACTTCGCCTTCAAATTTCTTGCCGTAAAGCTTAGAAACGTCTACAAACACGTAGAAAGCACCTTTTGGTTCGGTACAAGTAATACCATCTACGTCTTTTAATATTTCTATCATAAGTTTTCTTCTTTCATCAAAGGTTTTTTGCATTTCAGAAATAAATTCTACACCTTTTTCGCTTTCTAAAGCCGTAACTGATGCATATTGAGCAATAGAGTTAGGGTTAGATGACGTGTGACTTTGCATACCACCCATTGCTTTAGCGATATCTTTAGGTGCTGCAACGTAGCCTATACGCCAGTCGGTCATAGAATAAGTTTTACTCATACCATTTACAACAACTGTATGTTCTTTCATATAATCGCTTATTGCGGCTATAGAATAGTGTTTTTCGCCGTCATAAATAAGTTTTTCGTAAATTTCATCTGAAATTACATAAATACCCTTTTCTTCGCATACCTTTGCAATATCTGTAAGTTCTTGCAAAGAATAAACTGCACCTGTTGGGTTGTTTGGGCTATTTAAAATTAAACATTTAGTTTTATCGGTAATAACTTTTGCAAGTTCAACTGCAGTAATTTTATAGCCATTTTCCTTTTTAGTTTCTACATAAACACAAACGCCGTCTGCAAGTTTTACAAGTTCTGGATATGTAAGCCAAAATGGAGAAGGAATAATAACCTCTTCACCTGCGTTAACAATTGCTGCAATTGCGTGATAAAGCGAACCCTTTGCACCAGATGATACAATTATTTGAGATGGATCATATTCTAAACCATTATCAACTAAAAATTTATTGCAAATTGCTTTTTTAAGTTCTGGAGTACCAGATGCAGGAGTATATTTTGTAAAGCCAATATCAAGTGCTTTTTTTGCAGATTCAATGATATAATCAGGCGTATTAAAATCTGGTTCACCTGCAGCAAAGCCAATAACAGAAATGCCTTCTGCTTTCATTTTCTTTGCCTTTGCCGTAATTTCAA
>JAGBSS010000202.1 GCA_017631725.1 Clostridia bacterium
CAACTGAAACAACTTGAAATTCATCTGGATGAGAAAAGGTATAATCAGAATAAGATTGACCTCTGTTTCCACAACCAATAAGTGCTGCATTAATAGTTTTCATAATTAACTCCTTAATAAAAATAATTTATTTTCTATGATATTATATAACAAAATTTTACAGTGTCAATAGCAACTAACTTTTTTCTTTCATAAATTCATTAAAAGAAATTACTTTGCCCGTTTTTCTACTTTCATCTGCCGCATAAACGCAGAAATGTCCGTTTATACTATCTTCTATATTGGTTAAAGATATGGTTTCACCTTCTCCATTTAAATAACGAACTAAATCGTGCATAATGGCATAGTCCCCACCACCGTGACCACCATATTTTTCGTTAACTATAATTTGGCTATCGTAATCTATAATTTCTTCTACCATATCATATTTGTTTGGAGAATTATCTATATGGCGAATAGAAATTTTCTTATCATCAAACTTACCTTCTATTTCCCCTTTTGTTCCAACAATATGGAAATACCTGTCTGCTCTTGGAGTGCCTGCAATTAAAGCAAAATTCACAATAGAACCATTTTCAAACTCAATATTAACACTTTGGCGATCAATTAAGTTTCTATCATAATAAGCACATCTGCCAAATTCAGAAGTTTTTAAATATTCATACTTAACTTCTTGAGAAATATCTTCTGCAATTTTGTCGTATTTTTTTACAAGTTCTGCATATGTTTGGAAGGGAAACATTTGATATTCTAAATGAACCTTAATTGCAGAATATAAACAGGTTGTTACGTGTGGACAGTTATAACAAAATTCGGTCGCATCGCTTGGGCGTTTTTTAGTAACAAAGTTAGATCTTGAGCCAAAACTTACAACAGATTTTGGTTTAGTTCCATTATTAAGCCAACATAAAAGGTCTAAATCGTGACAACATTTTGCTAAAAGGAAAGAAGAACCGCATTCATCTTCACTTTTCCAAGGCCCCCTGATAAAAGATTCTATACAATGCGCTAAACCTACGTGTTCATTTGCTTCAATTGAAATAATTTCACCAATTCTGCCAGAATTTAAAATCTTTTTAACGTTTTTGTATACAGGTGCATAACGCAAAACGTGACAAACTATAACTTTTAAACCCTTTTCTTTTGCAAGCCTTTCAATATCTAAAAGTTCGGTTGGATTAGCAGTTACAGGCTTTTCTAATAAAACGTTATACCCTGCATTTAAAAGTTGCATTGTTGTAACGTAATGGGTTGGGTCTTGAGTTGCATTTATAACTATATCACACTCTATTTTTTTTGCTAAAAAATCTTCTAAACACTTAAAAACGTTTTCTTGCTTTACACTATATCTTTCTTTAGCAAAATTCATTGCGTGGTTATCAATATCTATAACGGAAACAATTTCCAACTCCTCTGGATGAGAAAAAGTATAATCGGCATATGCTTGCCCTCTGTTTCCACAACCTAACACGGTTGCCGTAATTTTTTTCATAAAAAACTCCTAGTAAAAATCAATTGAAAATATTATACTACACAATTTAAAAATTTTCAACATTATATTTAAATTTTATTGACTATTTTTAAAATATAATTTATACTAAAAGTAATATTTTTACTACTTATACTACGGAGATAAATATGGAAAAACAATTATATATCTGGACAGCAAAAATGAACGCAAAAGGTCAAATTGTAATACCTAAAGAAGCAAGAAAAGTTTTCAACATTAACCCAAATGACACCCTTTTACTTTTAGGTGATATAAATCGTGGAATTGCTATTGCCAAATACGAAGACTATAACAATTTTGCAAAGGCAATTCTAAACGCCAACGGAGACAAAAATGATAAAAATTAGTAATTTAACTAAAAAATACGGAAAAACCATAGCGGTAAACGACCTTTCTTTGGAAATAAACAAAGGGGAAGTTTTTGCACTTTTGGGGTTTAATGGTGCAGGAAAAACAACCCTAATTAAATGTGCGTGTTGCTTAACAAACTTTGATAGTGGAGAAATAACTTACGATAGTTATTCGGTTAAAAAAGATAGCGAAATAATCAAATCTTTTATCGGAATTGCACCACAAGAATCTTCTTTTTGTAAAAATCTTACCGTTTTAGAAAATATAAATTTAATGGCAAGTCTTTACGGATTAAAGGGCAACGAGTTAGACAATAGAGTTAAAGAGTTAATTTCCCTTTTTGGTTTAGAAAAAAAGGTAAATGAAAGGGCAAAAAATTTAAGTGGCGGGCAACAAAAAAGGCTTTCTATTTTGCTTGCTCTTGTTGGCGACCCAAAAGTAATTTTTTTAGATGAACCAACTTTAGGTTTAGACGTTGTTGCAAGAAATAATTTGTGGAATATAATTAAATCTCTAAAAGGGCAAAAAACAATTATTTTAACCACTCATTATTTAGAAGAAATTACCGCTTTATCTGATAAAGTTGCCATTATTAAAGATGGAAAAGCAGTTGCAATAGGCGGTGTAGAAGAGATTATTAAAAA
>JAGBSS010000016.1 GCA_017631725.1 Clostridia bacterium
ATATCTATAAATAGACCTTGTTGAAACGCCGTATTTTTCTTCTAAATAACTTGCAGGAACTGACCTTTTTGACAATAAATCAAATAATATGCCAATCATTATTTCGTATTTCATAAATATTTTTTCTCCTTTTTTTATATTGTATAAGTGTATAGAAAATATGTCAAGTAATTTAAAAAAATTTTTTAAATATGACAAGCGTTTGTCTAAAACATTATATATAATTGGGGTGTAAGGAGGCAATTATGATAGATTTTATTTTAAATAAGTTATTTGAAAAAACTGAAAACAAAGTAAAAAGCATTACAATTTTAAATAGAAATAGAGAAATAAATTTTTGTAATAAAAAAAATATTCTTATCAATAAAGAAAAGAATATTTCTGATTATTTTGTTAATATAAAATCTCTTATAAAAACTCCTTGTGTTTCCTTGCCAAAGAATAGAGAATTTCCGCAATTTTCGGGCAGGAATTTTCAACGTGAAAGTTGTTTAAGGCGTTTTCATATTTAGTTTTTTCGCTGTAAACCTGTTTAATTTGATTATACAATACGCTTGGCTTTATATTTTGTTGGTAAAGCGTTTTAATAACTCCTTTGTAAGAAAAGTATTCTGCATTTTTAATTTGGTCGCCACGGGAATTTCCCTTTGGTAATGGAATTACAAGGCAGGGTATTTTTCTATATAAAAGTTCAAATAATGCGTTAGAACCCGCCCTTGTTATACAAATGTTAGATATCGAATAGGCTACGTCCATTTCTTTTAAATATTCTGTTTGATAATATCCGTTTTTGCTAAAATTAACTTTATTTCCTTTACCTGTTAGGTGAATAACGTTAAAATCTTGTAAAATATCGTTTAAAATGGGCAAAACGTTGTCGTTTATTGCTTTAGCACCAAGACTTCCGCCCATAATTAACAGAGTTGGCTTATTATTTTCAAAACCAAAAAAACTTTGAGCGTATTTTATAGAATAATTTTTAAATTCCCTTAATGGTGGACCTACAAATTTTCCGTTTTTAATTTTTAATGCAGTTTCTTTAAAAGAAGTTAACACTTGTTTAGAAAATGGAATTGCAATTTTGTTTGATAGACCAATGCTTAAGTCACTTTCGTGCGAAATTACGGGGATATTGCGTTTTTTTGCTGCAATTACAGTAGGTAAACTAACGTAGCCACCCTTTGAAAATATTACGTTAGGTGAAAGATTATCTAAAATTTTTCCTGCTTTTTTTATGCAACTTATTAGTTTAAAGGGAATAAAAATATTATCAAATTTTAATCCACGTTTAAATTTAACCGAGGGTGTAGAATAAAATTCTACACCCTCTTTAGTAATAATATCTTTTTCTAAACCCGTATCGCTACCGATATAGTAAATCTTGTCGAATTTTTCTTTTAAATAGGGTAAAAGTGACACGTTAGGTATAATGTGGCCGGCAGTTCCACCGCCTGTTAAAACAATTTTTAGCATACATTATATATATGTGAACTTTTTAGCCCTTTATTCAATTTAATTTAAAGAATATTTTTTAGTTCTAACAAACTATCAATTTTATAGTTATAGATGGCATTTAAAGGCTCTTTTACGCCGTTGTGATTGTACCAAATGGTATTTATGCCGATTTCACTTGCACCGCTAATGTCGGCAGACAACGAATCTCCAATCATAACAATTTCGTTGTTTTTAAATCCAATTTTGTTTATACAATAAGAAAAGAATTCTTTACTTGGTTTTTCCGCGCCAATTTCTTCTGATAAGAAAATATCATTGAAATAATTATACATATTAACACTTTTTAGCCTTGCCCTTTGTTGTTTTGCCGATGCATTACTTGCAACAAAAACTGGGTATTTACTTGATAGATAGTTTAATATCTCAATTGCGTTATCAACAGGAACTGCAGTATGCCAAACAAAATTAATAAATTCTTTTTCAAATTTTTTGCCATCAGCATTAATGTTGCATTTTTTAAAAATTATTTCCCATCTAATTTGATGTAATTCATCTCTCGTTAACTGACCCTGTTCTATTTTTTTCCATAACTCATCGTTTACTGTGTGAAAAATATTTTCTATATCTTTTGGGAGAGTAATAGAAAAATCTTTTGCAACAGAATGCATTGCTAAATAAGCACATTTATTAAAATCTAATATGGTATTGTCAACGTCTATTAATACTGCTTTAATCATATAATATATTTTAACAAAAAATATATAATATTTCAACTATTAGTTGCATTTTTACTTGCCTATTATTTTTTTAAAGAGTATATTATTATGCGGGAGGCAGTTATGCACGTAGGAAAACTTGGTGGGAACAGAAGTGTAGACCTTACTAATGGACCCATATTTAAAAAACTTATATTATTTACCTTCCCGATAATTTTTTCTGGGATTTTACAGGTTCTGTTTAATGCCGCAGATACAATAATTGTTGGTAATTGGCGTGGCGACAATGCTTTGGCTGCTGTAAGTAGTAATGGACACGTTATAAACCTGTTTATAAA